>NZ_CBDLAM010000122.1:0-12309 GCF_965301125.1 Anaerosporobacter sp.
TTTAATCAAACTGAATCTATTGATCAACAAGAAAATGGACAAAATGCCGAAGAAGAGAATAATCAAGAAGAACAAGATATTGATCAAAATCCAGATGAACAAGCTGAACAGCCATAGTTTTCTTGTTAAAATTGTATTAACAAATAACATTTGTGAAGGAGAATCAAAAGTATGAAGGAATTACTTAATGTTAAAAGAAATAGAGTTATATTAATACTTTTGGGGATATTCATTTTAATTATAGCCTACTATGGTGTGTATATGACCAATCAGGATAAGATGGATTCCATAAAGCTTGAGATGGTGGATATGAAGAGCCATCTAGAACAATTAGAGAATTTTAATAGTAAGAAACAATTTTACTTAGATGAGACAGATAGGATGGATGAGGAAATGAAGACGATAATAAGTAAATTTCCAGTAGACATTCTACCAGAAGATTTAGTTATGTATATTAAAGAATCAGAAGATGATTATGATATCAATATAACAAATGCTGTTTTTTCTGAAAAATTAACGTTTGATGATTTAGGTGTAGCTGTTGTAGCTGGTACAGAAAGTAGTACAAGTGAAGAAAGTTCAACTACAGATGATACAACTACAGAAGAAACTACAACTTCTGAAGATACTACAGCTAGTGAAGAAACTGCAACTGCTGAAGAGAGCACAACTACTGACGCGACTACTACAGATGAGTTGAGTGCTACAAATCCAGAAGGATATAAACGAACTATATATTTAACAGTACAATCAAGCTATACAGGCTTGAAGGATCTAATAGCTCATATTATCGATGGTAATGATAAGATGGTGATTGATACCATCTCATCAAGTTATGATGTTACAACAGGTGAGCTTAGTAGCGAAGTTGCAATTAATTGTTACTATATGACTGGTACAGGCCGCGAATATGAGGGTAGCTCAATTCCACAAGAAATTTTAGGTAAAACCGATATTTTCAATACTCAAAGATAGAGTGCAGTTCCGTCTGTAAGCATAAGCGAGCAGACGGAATAATTATAATAATTGTCTGAAAGGGGATAGAATGTTGGTAAAAAAAGAGGACAATCATAAGTTTAACAAAAACAATCGTGGATTTACCTTGTTAGAATTACTTATTAGTGTAGCTATATTAGCATTAATCGTTATCCCAATACTAAACAGCTTTTTATTGTCTGCCAGATTGAATGCGAAAGCAAATCAAAAGCACAGAGCCACTATGGTTGCAGAGAATATAATGGAGAAATTAAAGGGAAATACATTGGACGAAATTGTGACATGGAGAGATATAACAGAAAATCTAACTGTGGATGATGTAAGAAAGTATCGTCTAGAATCTTATATAAATCAAGGTAGTCAATATAATGTAGAAATTAAAATGGATCCAACTAGTGCATTATATAAGAACGGCGTGGATAAGCAACTTATTAATGACTATTCATTCCCAGTCATTGCAGAAGTGTATGGAGATTCTAATGCTATTATATCACAAAATGATGAAGACAATGTGGCAGCACAAATGTTTTTACAATATAGTCAATTAGCTAATCCTGATACTGCATTTAAAGATACCGATGAAGTTAAAAAGAGTATGAAAAAGTATATGCAAATCGTAATATTGAAGGGGACTAAAGCAAATCATGTAGTAGTGGAAGCAACATTTATGTATAGATGCGATACTCCAAACCTACCAGTGGATAATCAAATAGTAGAACTTGGAGTGTATTCAAAAGATATTGAGAATTTAAATTCGATTTATTTATTCTATGATTCCCTAGATCACAATAATTCAGATGCAATTCAACAAGATAATTTATTGGTAAATAATAGGGATGCGAAGGCTGTTGCTAATGTTTATATTGTAAAAAGAGGGGAGACTAAGGCTGCTACAAATTATGTATTAAATGCCAAAAACACAACGTATAATGGTAAATCAATATCAGGAATCGCTGATAGACAATATGGTAAATCAAATTTAACCTTTTATTCAAATTTGAGCCAATCAAGTCTAGGAAACGTAGATTTGAATCCTGCATCGAATACAAACACACTTGCTCCTAATTCCGGAGTAAAAATAAATCGAATCTATGATGTAACAGTTACTGTCTATAAGAAAGGTAATTGGTCTGATCCATTAGTTGAGTTTACAACAACAAAGGAGGAATGGTGATGAGAAAAAATCAAAATTCCTTGAAGGAAAATAATAAGGGATTTACGCTAGCAAGTCTATTAGTAATAATGTTACTAGCCTCTGTACTTGCAGCACTTTTGTTAACTGTAACAGTGCTTAATGTGCAATCAAAACAAATTGATAGGAAGTCAAAAGATACCTTTTACTTAGCTGAAAGTATAGTTGATGAGATTCAAGCCGGAATTGAATCAGAATTAGGGGAGGCTATTGGTGTTGCGTATAGAGAGGCATTGCCTAAGTTCAAAAGTGATATGATGAAAGAAGTAAAAGCAGAATATGCTACGAAAATCATTTCAACTTTATTTACTAAATATACAGGGAAACCTTATACAGATACATATAATAATTCTTTCCCATATGATTATACAGTACTGAAATCATATTTATCAGATAAGAATAAAGCGAATATCGATAAAGTTGAATTAATTTGTGGAAATCTTTATGTTGATAAAACAAATTCTAAGCTGACATTGAAAGATCTAGAAATTAAATATTACACTAAAGATGGTTATCTGTCGAGTATGCAGATGGATTTTGTTGTTAAAGTACCAGACGTAAGTTTCGATAATCCAGGATTTTATTTATCATTAGGCGATTATGCTATTATTACAGATGATAAATTAACAAGTAAATCACCAAAGGCAGATATTAACGGTAGTGTATATGCAGGTGCTGGGATTGAATCACAGGGCGACAATAAAGTAATCAATTTCATATCAGATAATATTGTGACAAGAAAGGCAATTACTTCAGATGCAGGTGGGACAATTAATATTAATGGGAAAGACGAAGTGAGCAAGGTGTGGGCAGATACTATCGAGACAACTAATAAGGACCCAAATTCAACACTACTTACTAGCATTATCATTAAGAATGCAAAATGTTATGTAAAGAATGATCTTGTATTAGATGCTAGAAATAACAATTATGTAAGCATAACAGGTGATTACTACGGCTTTGGATATAGTCTGGATAACGCTAATGAAAGTAGTGCAATTCTTATAAATGGCCGCAAATCAACCTTGGATTTGACAGGAATATCAAGCATGTTGTTAGCTGGTCGAGCTTATATTGATGCGGATCCTAACGACAAAAACAAGGGTGTTTTAATGGGCGAATCCTTATCTGTTAAAGGTAATCAAATTGCATATTTGGTACCTGCAGAATATGTTAAAGGTGGAAGCAATCCAACTACACAAAAAATCGATGATAAATCGGATGATCTCGAGGTTGACTTTAGACCGTCAGATAGTAGAGATTTTACTAATAAGAAATCCTATAAGACTTATATTGATACATACCAAGATACGTATAAAGATAAGGCAAAGGAAGAAGCTGAAAACGGCAGTATTTTGCAATATCTGAATTTGAATAGAACCGAGGTAGGATATAAAAAGGTTATGGTAAATTCAGAGACGTATTATTATCTAGAATTTCGTTCAGAAAAATTGGCTAATAAGTACTTTAGTAACTATTATAAGGAAAATAAAGATCGTATTGACGAAAGAACAAGATTATATGTAGATAGTATTAAACTAGATAATAATTTGGATTTGTATACAATAGTTGGTAATTTAACTGCCTATGACAAAAGTACAAAAGAAGCTGATGTAATATACCAAGATGAACCAGATAATGTGACGGCAACTAGTAACCTATATTCTAATCAATACAAAAATATGATTTATAATTTGTATGAAAGCGGTTCTGCAAGTGGAGCTGAAGAAAATAATTCTCTATTTGAGAAATACATTAATACTTCTGTGTTATTAAACTTACCAAAATCAGTTCCAGAAGTGTTTGAACTAGATTCGAATACAAAAGCAGTTTTCGTTAATAATGAAAACGGTGATAATTTTAGTATTAAGTCACAATTTACTGGTGGATCTGCGAGTGGAATAATTGTTGCCAACGGAATAGTTGAAGTTGATAGGGACTTTAATGGCACAATTATAGCAAAAGGAGGAATCGTGTTTAATAACGGAAATCGTAAATTAACTGCAGATAAGTTAACGGTATATCAATTATTAAATCCTTCTTATCCTGATGTTACCAAATATTTCAAGGAGCTAAGTTCAAGACTAGCTAATGAAAGTAACAAGACTGGACAAAATATTAATATACATGAATTAGTCGATATTGAAAACTGGAAGAAAAAATAGAGAGGTGGCTTTATGAGAAAAGATAATCATGGATTTACAATGATAGAAGTGCTCGTTGTTATTGCCATTCTAGTTATTTTAACAACAGGTATTTCATTGGGGCTAAACAGTGTAGTAAGCGCTAACGTTAATAAAGCTACGAAAACGATTGATGCGCAGATGAAGAAGTTACGATTCACTACCTTGAGTAGAGAGGATAATTATTCGTTATTCATATATAAAAAAGGTGGTACGAATTATTATGAAATTGCTCCATCAAGTACAGCGGTTAATAAACTCAAGGATGGAACTAAATTAGGTAAAAAAGAAATGAAAATTCAATATGTTGCTGATGGAATAATGCAAACAGTAGGCGATGATAACAAGTATATTAAGATAACATATAATCGTAGTGATGGAACATTTAATTGTAACTATACTAAAATTGAATTCATAGCTGGTGGGAAAAATAAACAAATATTATTGGTAAATGCAACTGGTAGGCACTTTATTCGATAAAGGAGGAGTATTGTGAAGAAAATTGATAATAGAGGTGTTACGCTTGTTGAGCTAATTATCGTTATGGCACTAGCTGCAATCGTTTCACTTATGGCTTTCTCATTCTTACAAGATTCCACACATTATTATAATCGAGTAAGTGCGGAAGTAGATATTCAGATGGAGGCGCAAACTACATATAACCAAATACGAGACTTTGTAATGAGTGCAGAAGCAGGAGTAATGGCATTTGGAATGGACAAATCTCCTGCTGAAAAGAAACTTAATCTTGATGGGAAGGAATACCGTGCGTTAGTAATTTATGGTAGAGACAAAATAAAAGCAGTTATTTACAACCCTTCAAATAAAAAGTTGTATTTGGTAGAGGATGCTAGAATTGATGATGATAAGAAAGCTGACCCAATGCATATAATTGAGTGCATTAAAAAGATTGGTGACGTAAATCTGATGTCAGAGGGTGTATCGGAATTTGATATTCCTAATGCAGACAAAATTGGTAATTTAGGTTTCAATGGAATAGTTCAAATGAAGTTAGAATTTACAAAAAAGGATAGGAGTAAAGTGTACGAAAGTAATGTAACCATGCGAAATGGAAATGTAGTTTTTGATAGAGGAAATTAATATAAGAAAGTATTAATAAAATAATGTGAGAGGAGTTGCTATTATGGAAGCAAGGAAGAAGAAAATCTGTTTGTTACTAGTTATAGTATTAGTACTAAGTCTATCCGTGGATAAGTACTCACCAGCTAATAAAACCAGTAATACAGCTTTGGCGAAAGAGATTGATTACGGAATAAACGATATCCTTAAAAAAAATACAGATGATAATCAATTTACTATTGTTGAAATTGTTCCACATAAAGGGTTGGCACAGATTGGATATAGTGTATCTGGTCAAGAACCTGTACAGTGGAGAGATTATTTAAAAACCTTGGATACATATAAAAAGAGGACAGATTTTCTTAATACGTTATTAAAAGAATACTCGAAAGTTTTGGATCCATATTCACAGGGTATCTTAGAAGCATCATATACGTATAATTATATGGAAAAATCAAAAATTCCATCAACTTCAGATCCTAGTTTGTGGACGGTTGTTGATACATTTGATGAAAGTACTTCAACACAAACAGGGTATTTTTCCTTTGAAAATGCTGGTGATGGAGACTATCGTTTCAGTGATAATTTGAATATTAATTATTCAGATAATTCTGGCAGCTATTATGAGTTTAAACCAGTAGCTACAAGTTCATATCCAGAGAGAGCACAATATAATAGAAAAGCTGTCTCATATAAAAGAGATAATACAACTGGTGAATATAACGTAACATTTGTTTATGATTATGCTAGAAATCATACGAATGAGCAAGCCTATGTAGTCAATGACGCAACAGAAAGTACTGATATATCACAAGATAAGAAGAATAAGTATACCCAATATAGTGAAACTAAATATGAGAAACTTGGAGAAAAAGAGAATATAGAATTAACAGATACCTTTGCCAAGTTTGTTTTATCAAGTGATACTTCCAAAGCGAAGTATAAAGTATTACAAGCAGAGAAGCTTGATGATTTAGTTGGTTTAGTGGGATTTTACGATGTGAAAGTAGATAAGCAAGGAAATGAAGTCCTTGATGAGAATGGTGAAATTAGTTATGTATTTAATCCTAACCAAACTGGAAAGTATAATGTAACATTTGTATACGATGAAGCAGGAACTTATGAAATGGACGAGCTAGAGGATTTCAGTGTAGATGATGATTCTTTAAGAATCATGTATTATAAGAAAACTAGTAATACATTTGAATCTTATAGTTATGGTGGTGATACTCCGACACATGTTGTAGATTTCTCACCAGTTAGTGATAAAACAGAAGTTAATGCTAATGCAAGATATTATTATGTATTAGATAGTGAAAAAGTAGAAGCAGGATCAGGATATTATGGTGGTAATTATAAGTATGTAAAAACTACGGCACCAAATGGAGAATATGTTTTAGAGCTAAAAGATTTAGATAAATATAGTGGGGAAGTCATGACCTATGATAAAGGAAATGGTGATTATAGTTGGGTTGAAGAAGAGCCAACTCCTTTCCCAGAGACAAATTACAATGCAACAAAAATATATGTGAAAGACATGTTAATTAAAAAAAGTGCTAATTTTGTTTACAAAGGCGGTTTGATTAATAGCGATCGATTCAAAAAGACCATTTTAGGGCTTAGTGATGAGAAGGCTAGCAAATTCAAAATAAAGGTGATATCTGTTACACCTGAAGAGTTGAATGATGATTATATTAATAATAAATCAAACAGTATTATCAATCAAGCAGATATGTTTTTCATATCAGATAACTATGAGCAAAGTGCATTCTTTATGTGGAGTTGGGAAAATTACACGAAAGAAGGTATGGTATTAAAAGATGATGAGAGATTGACCGAAATAAAAGATAACAAAATAAAATATAAGGATTCTGCACAAGAGAAATTAACATTTAATAGTCATGAACTTAGTACTAAGGCAATGGATGCTATTGTAAATAGAGTTAAAACTAATATTACAATAGGCGATGATACGTTACCTCGAGCTCCTTTAGTTTATGATGTGTCATTAATAAGCAGAGCTAGCAGTGATAACAATGTACGACAACTGTATAATAAGGTCACGAATGGTGAATTCACAGACAGTGAACTTATAATAGAGCCACGTGTATATGAAAATGTATATGCATATCAAGAAATAGAAAATAAGGTTTTGTTTAATAATAACTTTACTTCAAGTCCGAATTATTCCACGTATAATAATTCTAAATATAAGAATAATTTTTCGGATATAATTGAAGATTTACAAAACGAAGATATCGTACGAGTAGCTAATGGATTGCAGCCTTATGGTGAATCATTAACTCCAAGTAATGTAATTCGATATATCTTAAATTATGAAAGTAAACGTGAATTAATTAAGAAAAAATCAGTAACCATACTTGAAGTCCAACCAAGTAACAGTTTTACGCTAGAGGCTACGATAAAGAAAGACGTTACTAGCTGGGTAAGATACTTTAATCTTGAGCCAATACAGAGTAATGCAGATCTCGATGATTACAACAATTATAACATTAAAATCGTAAGCATGAATTCCAGCGAATTTATTGGTAAAATTGAAGACTTGAATAGTGTATATGATATGATTTATTTTGGATTAGATACTGGTGGCATGAATAGAGACGAGAAAACGAAACAAACACTATATAACGATACTAGAATGAATGGTAAGATATATACTCATGTGGGTGATAAAGTTAAGGCTAGTTCCGATTTATTAGGTCTTTTAGATCAGGATTACTATGTAAGAAATGGGAAAAAGCTTGGATTAAAGGATGTAACATTTTTCTGGGATGATGATGAGATTGGTGATCAAAGATATTCAGGTAATGATATAACGCTAGTTAAGTACAATGATCTTATAAACTATGTAGATGGAAACTACCCAGTACTTTTTGAAGATGGGTTTTACGAAACATATAAAGAAAATGGTATTGCTAAGGTAGAACCAAATCGTACCTATCTTGACGGAGTATCTTATATGTATCAATTTGCTGACTATTGCTTAGATGAAGGCAAGACTAATACTGCTGAATCCAATATATTTGGTAGTAAATGGGATCCAACTGAAGAGGAGAAAGTAAAGGCAGCCTACTTTAAGACTTATTTGGCAATTCCTAAACTAGAAATGAAGGTAAGTAATAAGCCGACAGAATATTCACAAATTGAGAACAAGAAGAATAAAACTACTGTTACTACTTATTTAAAACCAGACTCTAATGGAAAGTATGTTTTATCCTATAAGTTTTCAATTACAGATAAGGTTGCATTAGTAGCCTCCGATTTGTCCTACTCTGTTAAGTTATATCTTGATGTCGATGCAGATGGTAGATTTTCAGATGAAGAAGAGATGAAAGGACTTACAGTAAAAAATGGGACTAGAAAGGTCGAAGCTGACCAATTAGTTCTTGGTAAGGATTCGGATTCATCTACTTTCACCGTAACAAGAGAGCTACCAAAAGATTATACGGGTGTAGTACCTTGGAAAATTGTTATTGTAAGAAATAGTGATGATGAGGACAAGGATGGTTATATTCGTACTTCTGTAAATGGTTATACAGCAATTGAGAAGAAAACTGCAGACAAAGAAGAAGTTAAGATATTACAGATTAATAAATGGAAAGATAAAAATGGATATGGTTCTACTCTGAATTTACAGGAGGAATTTGCTGGTATAGGGCAAGGTGGAACTGACAGTAATTATTATAAATATGGTACAAATTTAAATGATTTTGTTTTAAATGTAACTACTATGACTACCGATGAATATATTCAAAAAATTAAGGCTGATCAGAATTATCTAGACCAATATAATATGATTATTATGGGTTTTGCAGACTGTATGCCATATCTTAGTAACCAGACTGCGGTAGATAAAATTGTTGATTTTGCTAAGGAAGGTAAATGTATATTATTCACACATGATACGACTATGTTCTCTAACGTTCCAAAAAATACATATTTATATAATATCTATGGAGAAAATACAAACCAAAAACCAGATGTAGCTAATGGTGGGGATAATAATACAGAATGGCGCTTGTTATGCGGTTTGGATCGTTATGGAATAACTAAATATGTAAAAGGTACTGAAAATGCTGATTATGCGGTGTTTGAAGATAAAAATTCAAAAGATGGTAAAATAACCATTAAAGAAACACAAGGATTTACATCGCAGTTATTGCAAAGAATGGCTTTAAAAGTTAGCGATTATACGGATAAACCAACATTCAATCAATATGCGAGCCCTGAGAATACTACCGAAAATCAACTAAAAAATAATAGCAATGGTTCTTCAGATTGGGCAAGAACTACAGAAGTTAAGAAAGTTAATGAGGGACAAATTACAAATTATCCTTACAAAATTAATGATACTATAACAACTTCTATTACGCATTCTCAGTACTATCAGCTTGATATGGGTGATGATGTAGTAGTATGGTATACATTAGCATCTGACGACAAAGAGGTTGGTTCTAAAAGATACGATGTTTTACCGAATGATGTAAGAAACAATTATTACATCTATAACAAAGGTAATATTACATATTCAGGAGTAGGACATTCATCTGGTGCAACAGAAATGGAAGCAAAATTGTTTATTAACACAATGGTTGCTGCATATAAAGCTGCATCTGAGAAACCAAGTGTTACTATAACCAATGAGAGTTTGACTACCAACAAAGATGGAGAACAGTTCCTTTATGTTGACTATGATGTACAAAAAGGTGTGGATGGCGATACTTATACCAATTTAAGTGGAGAAGAAAAAGACGGGAAAAGTTATATCGACGTATACTATAGAGTTACTAATCCAAATCTAGATACGAATGCAGATTTATCTGTTAAATATTTCGTAGTTGATGAGGCTGGTAATGATAGTGAATGCCCAGTCCAGTTGGCAACTACAACAAAGGCCAATCCTAACAATGTTATAGAGGTGAATGGCGAAGGTAAGATACAAGTAGTGGCGAGTAATCTGTATAATACAGAGGATGAACAATTAGATACCTTGTACTGTGTAAAGGTTCCTCTGGAGTGGTTTAAAAATCTGACCGAAAATAAGGGTAATAGTTCGGTTGCGAAATATGAGAAATTTAAAATTAAGATCTACTATGTGTCTAATGTAAAAGGTAAGAACATAATGGAAAATGATACAAAAGTTCAATTCATTAACCGAAGTTTATTTGATTTACAGTAAAAACTTAAGTACAAATAGTAAAAGGCAATTTTCATTTATAGTCCTCGTTGAGGTACTTCTAATGAAAATTGCCTTTCTTCATTAATTGATAGATAGAACAAGCGTTAGTTATATTCTTCTATATACTAAGCAGTTACAGTAACAATATCATCCTCACAGACATCAACATGTTCAATGATTTGACCATCTACCAAGCGAATTATACTAGTTCCGTATTTTGCTGATTTTGCAGAGTGAGTAACCTGTACGAGAGTTTTATTGTATTTGATATTAATCTTTTGAAAGAGTTCCATAATGTCCTTCCCAGTTTTGGTATCTAGATTTCCAATTGGCTCATCAAGGAAGATAATATCGGGATCAAATACAAGAGCTCTGGCAATAGCAACACGCTGTTGTTGACCACCTGATAATTCTCTTGGAGTTAGCTTCCGTTTGTCTGTCAAACCAATAGTTTCTAAGATATCATTTAATTTATCCTCATACTTTTTAGGGTTTTCACCATCTAGAATAACAGGTAGTAAGATATTATCTTCCACTGTTAAATTAGGAACTAAGTTATAGAACTGAAATACAAATCCAATCTTACTACGTCTTAGCTTACTCATCTGTTTGTGTTTAATTTTACTAAGATCAGTGTCTTCTAACATGATAGAGCCACTTGTTGGTTTATCAAGCCCACCGAGAAGGTATAGGAGAGTGGATTTACCACTTCCTGATGGGCCCATGATTGAGACGAACTCCCCTTGATGAATGGTTAGATTTATATTCTTAAGCACATGGGATTCTTCTTTCCCATTAACAAATGTTTTATTTAAATTGATAGCTTCAATTACGTTCATATCAAAATCTCCTTTCATTCTATGCACCATTTTAGGTAATTGCGAAACAATTCTTACTCATATTTTAACTCTTGAATGATTGATAACTTTTTACTCTTGAATAAAGTTGGTATCGTTGCAAGTAAAACAACAACTACAGTTACAATATATATAGTAGGTAAAGCACCAATGGATAATGTTATTTCGAATGGTAATCCAATGAGTGTCATTATCTTACTCAGTAATGGAATTCCCAATAAACTATACAAAATAGCGATAACCATTCCCCAAGTTACACAAGCAACAGATTCAAGTAATAGGACACGTTTTCGTAAGGAATTCTCCATACCAACAGAGGATAATACGGCAAACTCGGTTTTCCGTTGTAGAAAGCTGATGGATACATTATTAATAATACCAAGTGCTGCAATTATAATAGCCAGATAGGAGAAGATGCTCAGTGCATCCATCATCATTTGATTATTCTCAACATTCTGCTCACACATATCTTCTTTGGTTATGAAGGTAGCTCCTATAGAACGAATAATTGGTTTTAGATCTTTAACGAAAGTGTCTAAATCTAAATCTGTAGTGAAAGTTATTTGATTCGATGATGGTACATTGAATAGGTTTTTCATTGTTTCGTGGCTAACAAAACTAATCATTCCATTGTTATATAGCTTGGCGTCAATAATTGCGTCGATTGTCAAATCTTTTTTAACACCATTACATTCGACGGATATTGTATCTCCAACCTTCTTATCTGTACCCTTAAGTAAGGCGGTTGTCATTATGATACCGTTAGGATCCGCCCTGAATTTGTCTAAGTCTTCTTTATAT
>NZ_CBDLAM010000123.1:0-12252 GCF_965301125.1 Anaerosporobacter sp.
CTTCGGTATATCAAGTAGGACACTAAGATATTATGAGGAAATGGGGCTTTTATGGAGCAGCCATCCTGATAACAGAACCCAACGTTATTATGATACTGCTGCTCTTGAACGGTTGAAGCAGATTATTATTTTACGCAAATTACAAATCCCGATTAAAGATATGGTGATTATATTCAAAAGTGAAAACACGGCAGCATTGATTCAAGCGTTTGTAAACAAACTTGAATCACTTGATACAGAAATTACAGCCTTATCCGAGCTAAGACATCTTGTTGATGATTTTCTTCATAAAATGCTAATGAGCGGTATTAAGAAAATATCAGCCATTACTTTGCTTTATGAAGAAACCGAAAAAAGGCTTGTAACAGCAGAAAAAAATGAGACGGTCACATTTGAAAAGTTATCAGAAATCAGCCGTGAAGCATTAAGGCTACATGATGTACGGATTATTCGATTACCACCCATGCGCATTCTTACTTCAAAATTCAAAACAGGACAATCACAAAATCTAGATGGGGATAAAATGCAGAACCTGTTTTTGAAATTTGGATTCACACCAAGTCCCGGATTGCATAATTGTTTTTACCGCAAAGAACCAAACGATGATTGGATTATGCTTATGAAAATACCAAGCGATTATGAAAATACTACAATATACGCAGATGAAAAATTTACAGGAGGATTATTCGCCATAACCAGTTCCTTCATGGAAGATATGGATGATACTTTTATTCTGTTGAAAGACTGGGTAAATAAGAGCGACCACTATGAGCTTGACGCTAATGAGGAAGGTTCATTACAACGCTACGAAATGATCGAGGAAATTCTTCCATGGGATATAGCGAATCAGTTTAACAGATACCAACAAGATATATTTATTCCGATACGATTAAAGAAGGAACAAAAAGAAAATGGCAGGCTGCCCTTAATGGGCTGATAGGAGGTTACAACCATGAGCAAAAAAACAGTACTGGAAAAGGTCAGCGAGGAAACCATGCGCTTTATGCGAGGAAAGTATGTTTTGGATGAAGTGGGCAACGGCAAAGATGAATTAAAATTCCGCAAGAGCGGGAAAACAGTGCTGACTATCCACATATACGAAGACCGTTATGATTTTCTCGTTATTTTCGGAAAAGCAGAACGTGAATTATTTGAGATGCGACGCGATGAATTTTCGCAGAAGATACAAGAAATTTACGATAACAGCAAAACATATCATGACGGCAAATGGATGCTTATTTCCGTTGCCGATTTACATACGCTTGAAGCTGTCAAGCAGCTTGTTTTGATTAAGAAAAAGCCTAACCGAAAACCATTTCCGAAAGAGCAAGCGGTCTATGCCAGTTGCGGACACCGTTGCGATTTGTGTGTGCATTATAACGGCGGAACAATCAGCGAAGAGTTCCGAGCGGAATTGAAAGAACGGCTGATACGTGTATACGCGGGGGGTGTAAGCGATGGGAGCTATTGGGGCGATGATATGAAGTTATGTAATGGCTGTCATACAGGTGGATTGGATAAAGACTTTAACTGCGATTCCTTGAAATGTGCGGCGGAAAATAACGTTGATAGGTGTCAGAATTGCCATAAAAATCCTTGTGATAAGGCACATCATTTATATCAAGGGCTAAAACCTAACATCCACACAAATACCATCGCTGCCGACGATGTTACATGGGTTATCTTGCCTTATGTGTATGAGCAATATGGAAATTAAGTCGAGGTTCTTTTATCAGCTCAGACTGGCTGAAACAAGAGGTAATTGATACATATGAATAACGCCGTACAGCGGTATCTCCGTTCCTGTACGGCGTTACTTTTAATCGTATGACTGGTATCTAATGGTTCTAATTCTTCAGTATTTACAGAGGCATCATTTAGAATCCATAGTTTCAAAACTCTTCTACATATATCTTCTACAAATATGCCTTCCACACACCTGGTAATACCTTATAATATATCTCATATCTATGTAAATCTACACGAACAATATGATCAACAAGTTCTCGACAAATGGTATCATCTAGTCTGACACCATAGATAAGTTCTTCTAGAAGTTTTCTAATTGCTTGCTCTCTTTCACCTAAATTATACTCGATACTTTTATCTCCGCTTATATCTCTATCCACTCTTCCATCAGAAGCATCTTCCCAATAATCTCTTCCCATCATCTGTGCATACCTTCTTGCTTCCTGATTACATTCTTCTCTTGCTGTTATAAATTCTTCTTCTGTTATATAGTTTTTTCTATAAGCAATTAACAAACGTTTTCTTTCCTCTTCCAGATCTATTATCTTATCTAAGAATTCATTACTACTTTCCTTCCTAGCCAAACACCGTTTTATCAAACCCATCATATGCTTTATGAATTCTTCCTTATCTATGGGCAGTTGTAAGGTTATATTCTTAATCAATCTCATAAGTTCTTCATTCTTAATACATGAATTGATGCATTCCTTACATAACTTTTTATTAATCCCCTCATGATAACTAGGTTCAATATCCCTTACTTCATTATTATTTTTTTCTTCCCCATGAAAACACCTCCACACCAGATACACACTTCCATCTTTACGAAGCCTTGCTCTAGCAATATAGCATCTTTTACAACCTCCACACATAATCTTTCCAGACAATGCATATCGATTGCTTTCTTTTTCCTTACTAGCTATCTTTCTCGCTCTATGATCTAACAGCGTTTGAACCTGATTGAATTCCTCTCTACTGATTATAGGGACATGGTGATTATGAATCACCACATAGTCCTCTTCCCCATAATTGTATCGTTTCTCATGTGTTAGATAGTCTGGTGTATAGGTCTTTTTCTGAATCAGATCGCCACAATACTTCTCATTACGTAGAATACGTAGAATTACGGAACTAGACCATTCTTTTGCTCTTAGAGGTAAATTTCCTTCTTCTCGTAATTCCTTAGCAATCACATAGGTCCCTTTTCCTTCTAATAAGAATTTATCATAGATTCTTCTGACTACCTTAGCTCCCTCTTCATTCCAATAGATTTTACCATTCTTTACATCGTATCCAAGCATGCTAGAACCAAATACTATCCCCTGTTCCATGCGTCGTTTCTGTCCCCATTTGACACGTTCAGAAGTACGTCTACTTTCTTCCTGGGCAATAGAAGACAGAATGGTCAGGCGTAACTCTGCATCGGAATCTAATGTATTGATATTATCATTAAGAAAGAACACACCTACACCATATTTCTTAAGTTCTCTGGTATAATAAATGCTGTCTAGGGTATTTCTTGCAAATCGTGAGATTTCCTTTGTTACAATCATCTGAAATCTACCTTCCCTTGCCTCTTCAATCATGCGGTTAAAAGCTTTTCTCTTTTTGGTACTTGTACCCGATAGCCCCTCGTCCGCATAGATTTCATAGAGTTCAAGGCCTTCTGTTCGACTTATATATTCACGAAAATATCTCTGCTGACTCTCAAAGGAATTGACTTGGTCTTCTCTGTCAGTGGAAACTCTGCAATACGCCGCAACATAAATCATATTTGCTCCTAACTAGATTCGTTTAATAAA
This sequence comes from Anaerosporobacter sp., assembly GCF_965301125.1. Taxonomy (NCBI): domain Bacteria; kingdom Bacillati; phylum Bacillota; class Clostridia; order Lachnospirales; family Lachnospiraceae; genus Anaerosporobacter; species Anaerosporobacter sp. The sequence continues at coordinate 3,552 of NZ_CBDLAM010000123.1, forward strand.
ATCGATTATTTCTTCAATTGTTCCAAACACCACTGGTACTCTTCCTTTGTAATCAAATCATTCTTCAATAGTGCTAATAGTAAGGCACTCTTATATACCTCGGTAAAATCATTATTTATCTTCTCGGTGTCTTTTTTTTCTTCATTAGTATCAATATTTTCTTTTTTCTCTTCCAAGTCTTACTCACTCCTTAATTCGTGTAAAAAAACACATACTTTAATATATGTAACTTTCTTTGTCCTGTATTCAGAAAGAGAGAAGAATAAAATAACCCCGACTCTACACCTTCATGTGTATTGTGGGGTCATCCTGTATTACTTTAATTTCAGATTCTCTAAACACTTCTCATATTGTGCTTTTGTAATCTTGTTCTGCTCTACCATAGAGAAGAGATTTGCCTTTTGATAACTAGATATAAATTTATGTTTGTGTAAAAGGTCATCTTTTGTAATACTGGGATAAGTCTTTATCAATGTATCATGTCTGGTTACATTCATACTTCTATGCATAGATCACGCTCCACATAAAAAGATTCTACTATATTGCATATATATGAATGCAACCCTATCAGTATGATAAAAACTTATTTTCTAATGTACTTATATCATTATATGATGAATATATTATATACGATTATCTATTTTTAATTCTTTAATTAATTACTGTCTTTATCAAAAGGCCTTAGTTAAAGTTATTGGTAGATAATCTAGAGTGTTTATTCATTCGCTAACTTACTTGTACTTGTGTATCAATAAAGTATACCCACAAAACTCTTAATAACCATGCTTTGCTTCTTAGCTTACGTACTATGACTAAGAAACAATAGCGAAACATCTTAGTACTTCTTAGTGTGTACAGCTTAGCTTAGGAAGGCGAGGCAAGGAAGCCGAGCCAGCCTGAGCTGAGGCAGGATGCCGAATCGAAGGCGGTTCCGCATCCATTGATGAAACTGGGTGTACACACTTAGAAGTACTTAGGTGTGTAGCGTGTTTTGTGTCATAGTACGTAAGCTAAGAAGCCATGAAATTGTAGATAGAATTTTGCAATACAATATTAGTAATACACAAGTACCCAATGAACTATATGAATTAATTAAACCAATACCCTTCCATCGTTTCTTTCATTACACGGTATGTTAGACTTTCGACCTTCATTTTGTATTTACTAATTAGTTTACCATTACTGTCATATTCCGAGAAGATTCCAGCTTTACCAGAACAGATGATTCGATTCCCCTCATATTCCTGCGCGTTACTTACAATGCTCGAATAAGGAACCTTAATTTTCTCTACTAGCTCATAGGTGCCTTTCTTCTCATCTACTAGATATTTATAATAATAAGAATTTTTTGCATCCTTATTTTGTGTACCAGCCCCTTTGATAAAAGACCAATTAAAGTTAGGATAGGATAGCCTCTGTGCATAATTATTGTTAAAGAAAGTCAAATAATACTGTCCATTCTTTAATGATTTATCTGTTACATAATTAACGGAATGTTGTCCAGCATGTGATGTGAAATTGCCTTTCTTATTAAGTACTAGACTACTATATTTCGTTCCCTTCCAGATTTCTGGATCAGAAATAATATAGGCAATCTTAGGCATTGTATAATAATTGTTTATTCGTATAATTGAACTCAATTCTCTAGAACTTAGAATTAGGTGTTTTCCGTTAATAACTTTTAACGAATTAAAAAGTACCCAATCCACTTCTTCTTGATCTGGTGAATCCTTGGATATTACTGCACCTTTTTCAATATCTGGCATTAAATCACCAAAATCAATTACCTCTTCTATATTTCCTGAGCTCAAATTCAGTGATAATATAATGTCCTGTTTTGTCTTACTCTTTTTCTTAGTGGCAAGAACTATCATTCTATCGTTCTCTTTGTCATAATCAAAGTCGTGATGTGTTGTATATCCTGTTGTCTTATAGATTGTCTCCGCTTGTCCTGCACAGTTAACCAAGGCATAACTACTATCTGTACAAGCATAGAACATCTTACCATCAATGATTTCTAGATTCACATCACCATAGGTCACATTAAGTGGCACTTCCGCACGAATAAATCCATCATTATCGTAGAATAACATGTGTTTAGGCTCTTTCTCATTCCTTCGATCATATCCATATATTACAAATAACCCATCACTTAATTTCTTACTGTCTTGTTTATTTGTAACCTTTAGCTGTTCTTCTTTAATTGTTCCATAGTCAGGCACATCAAAGCTAAATGTATTCTCACCAATGAACTCACTATCTTTATTATATAATCGGATTGTAACCGTATTCGTCATACCTTGCATAAGCCCGATGATTTGCCCTTCATGATGTTTCGTTGCATTGCCTTCATCATCTGTATATAAGGTTCTAGTAAAATCAGGTATGGACACATCATCTGCGGATACTGTGTATTCCACATTAGTTGCTTCTTTTGTTTCAAAATACACATACAAACCAGTTACATTCGTTCCATATGGATTCATAACAAACAAGGGCTCTTTGAATGAACACGCATAAGCTTCTTTCAATTCATCAAGCTTAGCTTGCACTGCGGATTGATATGCCTCATCATACACAGTCTTAACCTCATCCGTATTAAGCGACTTCATAACTTGCTTTTGTATCAGTTCAGAAGCTATATAGCTTTCATCTTTAATTGAAGATTTGGATTTTCCAAACCCACTTCCTATGGTAGCACATAAAACTAAAGCAATACCAAGTGCCGCAACACTAATAAGCAAAGCAATAAGCAATCCTTTACTTGATTTTTTCTTCTCATACATATCATTAATCCTCCTGCATCTATAGACAATGTACTTTATTAGTACTTAATTCGACACTCATTACTATTTTATACATATTTCATCTATCTGTCAAAAGAATCCTTTTATAAATACTAAAAAAGAGCTATTGTATTAGCACAATAGCTCTTTCATGTTAGCAACGATTATCTAGATTTTTCGTATGGTTTACCATTTGCAGCTGGTACTTGTGATTTACCAACAAATAGAATTAATACGATTATAGTTACTACGTAAGGTATCATTGATATTAAGTGAGGTGATATAACACTTCCTGAACCTACGAATACTTTAACACCATTACATAAACCGAATAAGATACATGCAAGCATTGCACCTTGAGGTTTGAACTTCCCAAAGATAACGGCTGCAATTGCGATAAAACCTTGACCGGTGATAACAGATGGACGGAACTGGGATACTGTTGCTAATGTAACAGAAGCACCTCCGAAACCTGCTAAGATACCAGATAGGATTACGCAGATATAACGGATACGAATTACATTGATACCAAGTGTATCCGCTGCTTTTGGATGCTCACCTACAGCACGAATACGAAGACCAAATTTCGTTTTGTAGAATATAAACCAAACTACAGCTACTAATATAAATGCCAAGTATGCAGTTGCATACGTATTGAATACATTGTCAAGGAAGCCTCCTTTACGGAATATGCCTTCTGACCCCTTAAATAATCCACTAAGGAAACGTGGCATCTTGTGCGCTAAATCAACACTGTGTGTTTCTGTTGAATTATATAATACACGACAAAGAAAGATTGCAAAACCAGGTGCCAAGAAGTTAATGGCAGTACCAGAGATTGTCTGGTCAGCTTTACAGGTAATTGTTGCAAATGCATGAAGTAAACCAAATATACCACCAGCTAAACCTGCGATTAAAAATCCTAACCAAGGATTGCTTGTGAATAAGGTTCCTACAACACCAGCAAAAGCACCAATAGTCATCATACCTTCTATACCGATATTAACAACACCGCTTCGTTCTGAGAATACAGAACCAAGTGCTGCAAATAATAGTGGTGGAGTGTACATAAGTGTAGTATTTAAGATCAGTCCAAGATTCTTGATTAATTCATCCATATTACTTTGTACCTCCCTTTCTACTAAATCTTGTTTTAATTGTCTTTATTATACTTGAAATCGCAATGAAGAAGATAATGGAACCCATGATGATATCAATAACTTCTGTAGGTGCACCAAGAAGATTCATGTTCTTTCCACCATATTTCATAGCTCCATAGAACAGACCTGCAAACAATACCCCAACAGGGTGGGTTGCACCAATCATGGCAACTGTAATACCTTCAAAACCATATCCTTCTTGTCCAGCAAACTCACTGACACTATAGTTGTAACCAAGTACTTGAGTAGCACCAGCTAAACCTGCAAGGGCACCAGAGATAGCAATTGCTGTTACGATAGCCGTTTTAACGTTAATACCTGCATATTCCGCTGCATTTCTATTAAAACCAACGGCACGTAAACGATATCCAAGCGTTGTTTTATTAATAATTAAGTAGATAATAATTACTGCTACGATTGCAATAATAATACCCCAGTTCACTTTCTGACCTAAAGAAGCTTTCAAGCTATTCACAGATAACTTAGCGGTATCTGCTACTTTCTTACTAACTTGTTTACCTGAATCATTGAATAGCTTACTCTTAACAATATAGTTAGAGAAATAATAAGCAATCCAGTTAAACATAATCATACAAAGAACTTCGTTAGCACCAATTTTAGCCTTTAAGTAACCAACTAAAGCTCCCCAAATAGCACCTGCTAACGCTGCTGCAATTAAGCATAATGGAATATGGATAATTGCTGGTGCATCAACTAAAACCCCTACCATCATAGCACCTAATGATCCCATTACAAACTGTCCTTCTGCACCGATGTTGAAGATACCTGTACGGAATGAGAATGCAACTGATAAACCAGTTAATATTAACGGTGTGGCATATACAACTGATTGAGCAATGTTTTTTGGAGTACCAAAGACGCTCTCAATCAATAATCCATAAGCTTTGAATGGACTTACTTTAACAGCTAAAAGCATAATCGCACCGATTGCAAAACCAACTAATATTGATATTATGGTATATAGTGCTTTACTGTCTTTTGCTATCTTTTGCTTTCTAACTGCAGGTTTTGAATTATTTTGATCCATTCGTGTCACCTCCCGCCATTAATAGACCTAATGTATTCTCGTCAGCTTCTTTGCCTGGAACACTACCTACAATCTGACCATCAAAGATTACTTCAATACGATCAGATAAACTCATGATTTCATCTAATTCGAATGAAACTAATAATACAGCTTTATTCTTGTTTCTTTGCTCAACAATATAACGATGTACGTATTCTATCGCACCAACATCAAGCCCTCTTGTTGGGTTAACTGCAATCAATAAGTCCTTATCGTTGGTTACTTCTCTAGCGATAATAACCTTTTGTTGGTTACCACCAGATAAGTTTCCTGCTGGACGTTCAGCAGAGTCAGCTGGTCGTACATCAAATTTTTCAACTAATTCTTTCGCATGCTCATCAATAGCATCTTTTTTCATGAATCCACTTTTTGAGAATTCTGGCCCAGCATAATTTTGAAGTACCATATTCTCTGCAACGGTAAATTCAAGTACTAGACCGTGTTTTTGTCTATCTTCTGGAATACTAGAAATACCCTTTAAGAAACATTCTCTCGGTGTTTTGTTGAATGTATTTTCTCCTAATAAAGTAACTCGTCCACTATCAGCTCTTCTTAGACCTGTAAGAATTTCTACTAATTCAGACTGACCATTACCATCGATACCTGCGATACCAACAATTTCACCACGTTTTACATTGATACTAAGGCCTTTTAAGATTTCTACACCACGGTAATCTTTTGCACGTAAGTCTTCTACATTAAGCACAACTTCACCCGGTGTAATATCCTTCTTATCAACTTTAAATTCTACATTTCTACCTACCATCATGGATGCAAGTTCATTCTCGTTGACTTCGTTTACATTTACCGTATTAATATATTTACCTTGACGGATAATTGTACAATAGTCAGCTGATTCCTTGATTTCTTTTAATTTATGCGTAATTAAGATAATGGATTTACCTTCCTTCGTAAGGTTATGCATAATCTCAACTAATTCAAGAATTTCTTGTGGAGTTAAAGAAGCTGTAGGCTCATCTAGGATTAAGATATCTGCTCCACGGTAAAGAACCTTAAGTATTTCCGCTCTTTGTTGCATACCAACAGAGATATCTTCAATCTTAGCATCTGGATCTACTTTTAGACCATATTTTTCTGAAATTTCAATTACTTTCTTTCTAGCCTCTTTGATATTTACTACACCAGCGCCTTTGACTGGTTCCATACCAAGAATGATATTCTCAGTTACAGTAAATGGAGGTATTAACATAAAGTGTTGATGTACCATACCAATTCCAAGTTCAATTGCTTTGTTAGGTCCATCAATGCTAACTTTTTCTCCATTAACAAAGATTTCTCCAGATGTAGGTGCATAAAGGCCGTATAAAATGTTCATAAGTGTACTCTTACCAGCACCATTTTCACCTAAAATTGCGTGAATTTCTCCTTTGTGAACCGTTAGATTCACACCATCATTAGCCTTAAAATTACCAAACATCTTAACAATATTCTTCATCTCGATAGTCTTAGTATTTAAGTCTACGTTTGATTTTTTTTGCAAGCAAAAACGCCCCTTTCTTCCACATAATTATATTTCTAAATGATAACTATATCCTTCATTCCATTTGTGTAAGCTATCTCACATAACTGATTCATATATTCATCAGTAGGTGTGTCATAGGATCGATATTCTTCTCTTACACCAATCGGTCTAAACTTAATTAGCTTGTAGCGAATACTTTCTTGTTTTCCAAGCTCTTTTAATACTCTACTAGTCTCTTCAACCGTATGGCCTACATCAAATAACTCTGGTACTGCTACTGTGCGAACTTCAAACAGCTTGTCACACTCAGCTAAATAGCGTAAATTTGATAACACCATCTCATTATCCATACCTGTTATTTTCACATGTTCGCTTCTGTCAAATGCTTTCACATCTAACATTACAGCATCAACCACATCCATCAACTCTGAATCTTTAGAAAAATCATAAGTACCATTACTATCTAACATTGTAGATAATCCTTCGTTCTTTGCTAGTGTTAGCAAATCAACAAGGAAGTCTCTCCACAATGTACATTCGCCACCTGATATGGTTATTCCGCGAATATAGGGCATGTTCTTCTTAATCTCAGCAAATACTTCCCCTGCTGTCATTCTTGAAGTCTTCGGCGAACTTCCATGCGGGCAATGATGAAAGCATTCATCACAATTCACACATTTTTCTCTATCATATACAATCTTCCCGTCAACTAGTGATAACGCATCTGTTTTACAATACCTTAGACATGCACCACATTGATTACAAGTTCCGATTGTCTCAGGGTTATGGCAATATCTACAATTAAAATTGCAGCCTTGTAGGAAGACAACAGTACGATTCCCTGGTCCATCTACCGAGCTAAAACGTATTATTTTATTTACGATTGCTGTACTCTCCATCCTATTGTACCCCAAAACTAATAATTTCACACTTTTAGCGAACTTTACGTTCTAAAATATGGGAGTTTTTTGATGCTCCAAGTCCAAGGGCTGTTGTATCCTGTAGAACATTCTCGCCCTTCTTTAACTTCTCCATCTCCGACTTTTTAACAAGATAACCTGTTACACGAATAACATCGCTATCTTTTTCGTATACGGAGATATAGCGAACTTTGTTATCAAAAGCTCCCTTTATAATATCAAGTAGATAATCCATATTCTTATGAACGGTGGTATCAATAGGGAAGATATCACCTACACCAGAAGGAAAATATTTGTGAAACTTCGCACAGTGTGCTAGGTGTTCAATTAATTCTTCTGGCTCTTCACCAATTGGTATTCTACATCCTGGGCTGGAATTCACATCTGTATCAATTCCCACTTGGGCATGTAATAGAAAATGCCCATCAGCACCATAACAATAAGGACTAACATGGTTATTGTTGAACTCATCTATAATATCCATAATACTTATACCAAGATTATCAGCGAATTCAGAATGTCCGTATCTACCCTGAATTCCTTCTTTTTCAAGAAGTGTATTCACACATTCAGCCATACCAACCATACCATACATCGCTGTAAAATTTTCTTTTGAGATAAAACCCTCTTTTGCTAAGAAGTTACTCTCAAAGAAACCACTTTCTTCTACTATAAAACGGATTCTCTCATCCATATAAGCAGCCATGATTTCTAATGTTTCAGGCAAAACTTCATTTTTAAAATGCTCGATATTGTTTGCCTTTTTAGCTAGATTTCCTAACAACACGCGGCATAATGTATAAGAGCCACCACCTAATTTCAAACCGTTATAGCAACTAGCAATTACATAGTCTTGTGTTAATTCTCCCATGAACATCTTATGGTTTGCAAAACTTGGTTTTGCAGTTTTTAGTGCGGTATTAATAGCTAATAACGCAAAATCATCCGGCGTGATGTCTTTATCGTATTTTAAAGTTAAGTTAGGGACAGCATTTTCTAGTTCCGCTTCTACTTCTAAGATTAATCTACCAGCTTTTGTAGCTCTTGGACCAATATTGGCATGACAGAACGAATCAAGGATTGTTCTATCAATATGAGTTAAGAATAAACGAATTGCTTTCTTTGCTTCTGCTTCATCAACAACGAAAGGTTCCAGTAATTCATCAATGTTTCCCACATATACAGGAAAGTTTGTAACACTAGGTACATGCTTATAAAAGATTAATAATGAGTTTACTGCCTCCCAAATATCTGTTGGAGGATCT
>NZ_CBDLAM010000124.1:0-12193 GCF_965301125.1 Anaerosporobacter sp.
AAATACCTCTCATAAGTGGTTTGTCAGTTTGGATACCAACGATTACTTCAATTTCTTTAACAACGTAGCCTGGTACTAATGCAGTAATAGAAGAAGGAACCTTTGTTTCGGCATCTAAGATACCTTTCTCATTTTCTTCTGACATAAGATTTTTAACTTCGTCAAAAAGTTCTTCCGTTTTCTTGGTAGTACCTGATAAGAAAGAGTCATCACCTTCATAAGGTGTGTAGTTTGCTTGAATAAAGCCACGGACATCAATCTCTTTTGTCCAGTCGCCAGTTGTAAAGCCTTCCCATTGTGGTTTGCACATGATAATAATCCTCCTGTCTGTAACATAATTGTGAGTAGTTAGTTATATTACAACCATTCAGTATCTCGAAAATCAGTATGACTGCCGAGTATCTCAATAATTTATTTGAGTTGCTCTTCTGCTTTGACTCAAATGAGCTGTTATACCGAATAGTATGAAATATATCGAGTTTAGTTAAAAACAATATATTTACTCTTTCGTATTAAGGATGATATCAACAGCGCAAACGTTAAGGAAGCAATCAATTTGTCCAGCGGATATCTGTTTTCCTATAATTGCATTATAAATGAATACTGTATACACGTCAAGCAAATTGTTAAAAATTTATCGATATTTACAATTATTTTATGGAATACAAAATAACGGCCCTTGCTTGACGTTAGAACCATGATAGAATATAATAAAGGAGATTTGATAACAATGTTAATTATAATGATTTTGAGTAATGTAGCTTGAAGTTTTTATTGACATATTATTATGTCTAATATAGGCGGAAAATACTCATAATAAAGGAGGTCAATGGTATGGCTAAAGTAACAAAGGATATGATTATTGCAGATATCATCGCTTTGGATCAAGGAACAATTCCAATTTTATTAAATTCTGGTATGCATTGTATCGGTTGCCCATCTTCTCAAGCTGAATCAATAGAAGAAGCAGCTATGGTTCATGGTTTAGATGCAGATGCATTAATAGATGATCTTAATGCTTATTTAGAAGGCAACTAAGAAGAAGATCATGAAATAGGAAAAGCTATAAGAATAGCTAAAATAAGGCTATCACAAAATAGAATTAATTTTGTGATAGCCTTAAATATTTTTTATTTTACATAACAGATAAAATTTGTATTGCATTTTCTTTTACAATAGGTTCAAAATGCTCTGCATAGTAACTAGCAGTTGCATATGTTGTTTTCTCTGACTTCCCATACTCTGTTATTATGTTACATACTTTGTTGAACTCCTCAGGAGTGTGGTCAGACTTTGTAATTAACAGATAATAACGTGAGTTTGTCGGGTCCTTATATAAAGTGTTTTGACCTTTATACATAGATACGAGAATCTCTGATACAGAAATAACAGTATCAAGGCAATCAAAAGAGAATACCTTAGTCATATTAGTGGTAATAGTAACAGAACCTTGAGCTTTAGGAGACTCAGTAGTTTCTGAAGTTGGTTCTTCTTTATTTGACTTAAGTGCTTTAGGAAGAGGAATAAATTCATCTGAATCTATATCATCTTTCATTGTATCGTCAATTAATTCATTTAATTGATCAAAACAATTAATGATTTCATCTGCAGAAGGTTCATCATCGGAATCTAAATCAGAGGAATCATTGTCTGTATCAGTAGTAAATTTAGAGAATCTAGTATCAAGTTCATCTGGATCCTCCACTTTAGTTATCACTAAAATCAGACATTCACTTGAGATTGGGATTGCTTCGATCATTAATGGAATATCATCTGCTTCGAATCCGAATTCAAAAGAAGCCTGTTGCATCATATCACGAAAGAGTTCTTTTGCCTTCTCAGTTCCATATGCGAGCTCACTAATCTTGAGTTCACGATCTATTAAGTCATCTTTGTTCAGAGTACATCGAATTTGGCTGTCATTGATCTTTTCTATCTTCATAGAATCACATCCTTTTCTATGTTATTGAAAATTCAGCTAAGTTGTTAGTTGCGGTTTTAACTGGGAATCTATTCAGATGTTTATGTTTTTCATAAAACGAACTAAACAGTTATTGGATAAAAATGTACATTTATCCGTATACAAAGTATAATTCATACATGCCATAAAGTCAATAACATAAAATACGTATAAAACCGCAGAATGCTCGTTCGTATTTGCAATTTGAGTAACTACTGGAAGGATTGCAGTAATCTGTTCCATAAGAGTATACTACATCTGACTAGAAGAATGAATGCTACAAACTAATGTATGCATTTGATTTGATATGTTGACAGTATACCCAAGAGACTCATTTGTTACACTAGCGGGATCAGAATATTTATGTTAATACTAACTAATAATACCTTCTAAAATTTGTTTAATATTTACACGAAGTATCAATTGCATATTTGGTAAAAAAGTACTATAATAGTGCTTGAGATGTAATAATTTTACAAGTTTTTCGCGATTAAAATGAAAGAAAGGAGAGTGTTTCATTATAGTTTGTTAGAGAAATATCAATTAATTAATAAGCTAGGTAGTGGAGGTACAAGCACCGTATTCCTGGCAAAACATCGACTGCTTCATTCACTACGAGTAATCAAGTGTCGAAGTAAAAGCAAGATTGTCAATCAATATTCTTTAGAAGAATCTATTATTTTAAGTCAATTGCATCATAGTAGAATACCTGTTATGTATGACTGGGAGGAAGATGACCAGAATACGTATCTTATAATGGAGTACTGTGATGGCCAATCATTAAAATCTTTGATACGAGCTCAGGAGTCTATATCTGAGGAACGTATTCTTCAATTTTCATTACAAATCTGTGAAGTAATTCAATACCTACATAATCAGGAAAAGCCCATCCTATATCTAGATTTAAAACCAGATAATTTACTTGTTTCTGAGCATGGAATCACGTTAATTGATTACGGCTCTGCAAGATTTAGAGACGAAGAAAGGAGTAGAGAAGCTATTGCAGGTACCATTGGATATGCGGCTCCAGAACAATACAATGGGGGGATTCTTGATGAGAGAACAGATATATATGGTATCGGTATGGTCATGTACTTTATGGTTACCGGATGCCTCTTTATGGATAATTGCTCGCACATTGAGAATGTAGATTTAAAAGGGAGATGTTCTAGCCAGATTAAGAGGATTATTAATCGTTGTACTAAGGAAAATCCTAAATTACGGTATCAGAGTGTAGATCAAATTATATCTGCACTTACCAAGATGCAAGAAAGAAGAACGAAAAACAATATGTGTAAAACAAAAACATCTCTGACTATCGCAGTTGCAGGAGTTCAAGGTAAAGTAGGGGTCACACACGTAGCACTTGCATTTACTAAGTATCTAAATCAATTCCTAGGAAAAAGTCTATATATTGAACGTAATTGTAGTAGAGATAGTATGGATATAATCAATAGTAAGGGAGATTTCATTCTAGAGAACGAGGTCTATATATCAAAGGATCTGCACATACTTCCATGTGTAAAAGGTGTGGCGGAGGGTCTAATAAAGGAATACGAAACAGTTGTTATAGATTATGGAGTACTGAATAAGGAAAATCATCAGGACTTTGAGCGAGCTGATTTATGTCTGTTAGTAACCAATTCTAAGCCATGGCAAATCAGCAATTCTATTCGGGATATGATACATACCTTTGATAAATCAATCACCCTTATATTGAACCTTACATCTTATAAGGAGTATGAATATGTCATCATTAATGAGAGTTTTAATCAAGTTTATCGAGTTCCCTATATACCAGACCTTTTATTTAATAGTTATGATAAATCAATATGGGAATTGATACATACAATGATTGCGGAGTTGACAACGAGTTATTCGAAAGGAGAAAAGGATGGTCGGTGGAAGAAGTTCACATCCTGGGCTATTAAGAAAACAAGGTGAGACTGTGATTGCTATGATGGGAACTTTGTCTGGAGCTGGGGTAACATATTCTACTATATCGCTTGGCACATATCTTTCTCATTACTGTCATTATCGCGTAGCTTTAGTAGAAGGAAATGCGAATATGCATTTTTCTTATATAAAAAGGGCGGCAGGTGCCATAGGAGAAGAAAATTACTTTTCTGTCGGTAAACTTGACTATTATCCAGATGCCGATGAGGATATTTGGTTGCGGCTACAAAGAGTGACATACGATTATATACTTGTTGATTATGGAGTATATGAAGGAGGTAAGCAGAGCCAATATGTTAGATGTAAGTATCGCTTTCTAATAGGAAGTCTATGTGAGTGGAAAAGAGAGGCCTATAAGGAAGTTATGGATACAGAAAGTACAGGTGTAGGGATTAGTTTCTACTTGGCTACTCTTGGGCAGAGATATGACATGAAAGAATTCTATCATGAATTTGGAATAAAATTATATGGTATTCCCTGTATCTATGATCCATTTCTCTTAGTAAAAGAAGTTATTCAGTTTTGGAGAGGATTCCCCATTTGAGATTCCTTTGATTTTATTTGAACGTAATAGTATTCTGCGGAGAGAAAGGACTGGTTCATGTCTATAATTAGAAAAGGTAAAAGAAAGATAGCTAAGAAAAAAGTTATGATGATTTGTATCGTGTGTTTTATAGTAGGAATTATAGTGTTTATTGGAGGAGTGGTATTTTATAATAAAACAATCGCTAAAACTCCAGATGAAAAAGAATTACCAATAACATATGGAGTAATTGTTTTGGAAAATCTAGCGAAAGGAGAAATATTAAAACCAGAACAATTAGTGAGTATTCAGTTAACAGATGCAGAGCATAGGCTGAATACGGTTCAATTAGAAGATGCTATTGGTGGTAGATTAAGATATCCAGTTGAGTCCAATACTATTTTGTTTCCGGAAATGATCGATACAGGAGTACTTGTGGCAGATGACCTACGTAAACATGTATATCATTTCATTGAGATAACAGATGCATTAAGTAGCGGTGATTATGTGGATATCCGTATTCAGTTTCCCAATGGAGCTGATTATATAGTGCTTTCTAAAAAGCGAGTCTTAGCTTGTTCCTTGTATGATGAAGTGGAACAGACAGATAATAGCTTATGGATAGAAGTGTCAGAAGAAGAGATATTAACCTTAGCAAGTGCTGTTGTGGATGCTTATTTTAATGAGCAGGCAGAGATTTATGCAATACAGTATATATCGCAAGATCAAGAAAAAGCAATTGTTACATATCCAGAGAATGATATTGTTCATTCATTAATACAAGAAGATCCGAATGTTGTAGAGCGAGCAATAACACACATGGAGAATCGGGTAAGAGAGCGTGTAGCTATGGAAATAAAAGAATATTCGGATAAAAGTAGACAAAATACTAACACCGAATATAATAATCAACAGTCTGCAAAGGAGGATACAGTAAAATTAGAAAATACTGATTATATTGATAATAACTATGTAGATTAAAAATAAGATATAAAATATAAAAGATATAAAAGATTACGGTGTATGGTATGAATAAATATATCACACAATACAACCTTCTTATCCAAAAGCACCTCAAAGGATTAATATCATGCCATATACCGTATTTCTAAATTGTTACACTTTTGATAAATTTTGTGGTATACTATAACTGTTTGGCGAAAAATAAATTAGTGTTTATTAGCACATGGGTTTAGCAGCCTAGTACAGATAGGAGTAATTTATGAGCACGTACGATATTCGAAGACAAATTAAGAGAGAAAATAAAAGCAAATTAATTAGTGAAATCGGTATGGTTTTATTCTTGTTAGTTATTATATTTTGTCTGATCTTTGCAGGGAACTTATCTAATCCATTTCATGTATTAGATGCAAAAAATGGGAAAGACTTAATACAGGAGTTTAATGCAGGTGTTGATTATGTTAAAGTAACCGATGCTTCATTAGAGTTTACTGGTTATTATAAAGAAGATAAAAATGGTAAGATTCTTTATAATTGTTATGCAACTGTTATTGGAGACGAAAAATTCTTTGTGTTTGTGCCGGCTAGCCGATTAGGAGAAGATGCTAACAAACCGGACGAACTTCTAACAAACTATTCATTTACAGCACGTATGCACACTGCTCCAGATTTGCTAAGTATTGTAGCCGAAGATTATGAAATGACTACAGAGGAATGGATTGATACAGGAATTATATCAACAGTAGTACTCGATGAAGCAAATGCTGATCTTATAAGAATGTATATAATATGGGGTGCGCTTATCTGCGTTGTCTTGTTATGCATTACTTACTGCATTATATCTTATAATAACCTAAAGAATATATATAAACGAAAAGAAGTTATGAATCTTGCAAAGTATGGTGAGATTGATAATGTATTAGATACGATTAATGACGAAGTTGAAACAAAGTTAGAATTCGACTCTGTTAATATGAAGATTACTAAGAATTATCTAATAGCATTTACAAATGGTAAGATATATCTAGGAAAAAGGAAATTAATTTCAAAAGTAGAACTAACTTCAAAAGTAAAGAAAGCATATGGAATTATAAAACTAGGATATGAAGATTTCCTTCAGATTTACGAGGGCGATAAAAAAGTGTTTGAGATACCAATTCTTAACGAAGTAGAGGTGGCAGAGGTTCTCTCTATAATAAATACTGAATAGATTAATAAAATATTAATGATTAATAAGTATAAATAGCGAGAAAAACATAGAAATGACACGATAATACTGTTATAATTGAGAAAAAGGTATCGTATTATATCATCGGAATAAATTATGGAGGAACATACATGAAACAGAAGATTAGATTAACCATAATAAGTGTAATCTTATTCTTGGCAATTGCCATCACAGCAGGAATTATGATGTATAGTAAATTTGCCCCGAGCAAAAAAGTTATGGATCTTTATGAATATTATCAGACAGCAGATGAAGATGATGTTGTCTTAATACTACAAAACGAGATATACGAGCAAAAAGGTAAGATCATTGATGGGAAGATCTACGTTGATTATGATACGGTAACATCGTATTTTAATAAACGTTTTTATTGGGATGATAATGAGAGTCTTTTAATCTATACTACTCCTACTGAAATTATTAAGTCGGAAGTAGGAAGTAAAGACTATTATATAAATAAAAGCAAGAAATCTATGGACTATGCTATAACCAAAGTGGAAGACGGAACTGTTTATATAGCATTAGATTATGTAAAAGAATTTTCAGATGTTAAGTATACCCTGTATGAAGATCCGAATCGCGTTGTAATTACTTACGTATGGGGAGAAGAATTCCTATATGCAGATATTAAAGAAGCAACACAATTGCGTTATAAACCAACGGTAAAGGGAGACATATTAAAGCAACTTAAGAAGGGTGACCGTGTTCAAATTATAATCGATGAAGAAGAGATAAACAAACGTTTTACGAAGATTATGACAGAAGACGGTATAGTAGGATATGTTAAGAATTCTATGACAAAGAATTCCTACTATGAGGCAGAAGAGAGTAATTTCAAAAAGCCGGATTATACAAGTATATCTAAAGATTATAAAATCAACTTAACATTCCACCAAGTTACTAACCAAACTGCTAATAATCATGTGTTAGAATATCTTGGTAATACAAAAGGGGTAACAACAATATCACCTACTTGGTTTAAGGTGTCAAGTGTTGAAGGTGATGTTGAGTCATTAGCAAGTGAAACATATGTACAGCGTGCACATAACTATGGTGTTGAAGTTTGGGCTTTGGTAGATGATTTCACCAATGGTATCGATATGACGAAGTTGTTAGCTTATACAAGTAGAAGAGATAAATTGTCCAATGAATTAATTGCATTAGCTATTAAATATAATTTAGATGGTCTAAATTTAGACTTTGAGAAGATTCCAGAGGCTGCTGGACAGGATTATATTCAATTCTTACGTGAAATGTCTGTAAAATGTCGTAACAATGGTATCGTATTATCAGTAGATAATTATGTACCAAGTGCGTATACAACTCATTATGATAGAGAAGAACAAGGTGTACTTGTAGATTATGTAATAACAATGGCATATGATGAACATATTAATGGTTCGGACGGAAGTGGTTCGGTAGCTTCTATTGGATTTGTAACAGACGCGGTTAAGAATGTCTTAGAAGAAGTACCAGCAGAGAAAAACATAATTGCAATTCCTTTCTATACTAGATTATGGGAAGAGTCAGACGATGGAGTAACAGCAAAAGCGTATTCAATGGAACAAGCACAAACAATTCTTGACCAGAATAATGCCGAAGCTAAGTGGGATGACGAAACAAAGCAGTATTATGCGGAATATGAAAGAGACGGCAAAACCTATAAGATATGGTTAGAGGAAGAAAAATCCTTAGAAGAAAAGCTAAAGGTTATTATGGAAAATGACGTTGCAGGTATAGCAAGCTGGAAGCTTGGACTTGACAAGAGTAGCGTTTGGAATATGATTTTAAAGTATGTTAATTAGTTAATTAGAATAATTAAGCAAAATCAAGAAGATGTTTATTGAAGACGCTAGAATGTAGGTTCATGAAAGAAGCTACATTCTAGTGTCTTTTTTTAGCTATTAAATAACTTACGCACATTTGTTCATTAACAAAGTACATCAGCAAAACTCTCAATCACCTAGCCTTGCTTCTTAGCTGCGTACTATAACTAAGAGACAATAGCGAAACATCTATAGTACTTCTTAGAGGGTACTTAGCTAACGTAGGAATGCGAGCCGAGGAGGGCGAGCAAGCCTGAGCTGAGGCAGGATGCCGAATCGAAGGCGGTTCCGTATCACTTGAATACTTATAAAGTACCCACCTAGAAGAACTTAGATGTGTAGCGTGTTTCGTGTTATAGTACGCAGCTAAGAAGCATTCAAAATATACCTAGAGTTTTGCATCACACTTGAGAAAACTTTTTTGTTGAATAGTTCCGCTTGCCGTATCATAAGATAGAATGAGAATATATCGTCAGGTTAAGACAGGGTATGAATAAGAAAAAGATGATTACAATGGTAGTGGCTGCGCTATTTCTAATAGGGCTTTCCACAGCTATTGGTATTAAAACATTAAGTGTATTTAATGAAGGTAAGAAAAATCCAGAACCATTGATTCCTAAGTGTACCGTTATTATCGATGCTGGCCATGGAGGTTTTGATCCGGGTAAGGTGGGAGTTAATAATGCTTTAGAAAAGGAGATTAATTTATTAATAGCAGTAAAGTTAAAGAGTCTCTTAGAGCAAAATGATATTAATGTTATAATGACCCGTGAAACAGATGAGGGGCTGTATCAAGAATCGGATTCAAACAAAAAGAATGCAGATTTGAAAAAAAGAGTAGAGATCATTAATTCAAGTGATGCTGTGATTGCAGTTAGTATTCATCAAAACTCTTTTCCAGAAGAGAGCTCATCCGGAGCACAAGTATTCTATCATAATAGATCTCCAGAGGGACAAATATTAGCAGAGATTCTTCAAGAACAAATTAAGCAGACCATTGGAGATGGCAATCATCGTGTGGCAAAATCAAATGAAAGTTATTATATGTTAAAGAAGACAGAATGTCCACTTGTTATTGTCGAATGTGGCTTCTTATCAAATTGGAAGGAAGCAGAGTTGCTTGTGAACGAAGATTACCAAACTAGAATGGCATGGGCAATTCACCTTGGAATCATGAATTATCTTAATACATATGTATATGAATAAGAAAAAAGTGGTAAATTACAGAGTGTACGTAATTAAAAATTCAAAAAGGTATGCAAAAATATTAAGTAGTGTTATAATAGATTGGATAAAGTCGGTCATGTATAAGTATTTATATAGAAAAATAGACCTAGGTCTACAAAATAGTCGACCTACTTAAGAAAAGGCGATGAAATTATGGATACAATAATAAAGAAAATAAATGAAGAAGAATTGGAACCAGGTTGCTTACAAGATGCAGCGGCTATATTACAAAAAAAAGGCTTAGTTGCATTCCCCACGGAAACAGTATATGGACTTGGTGGGGATGCATTAGATACAGAAGCTGCTAAGAAGATTTATGCTGCGAAAGGAAGGCCATCGGATAATCCCTTGATTATTCATATTGCAGATGTGGATAGCCTTAAAGACATTGCTGAGGAAGTACCGGAACAGGCATATCAACTAGCAGATAAGTTTTGGCCAGGTCCTTTAACAATGATTATGCCAAAGAGTAACAAAGTTCCATACGGCACCACCGGTGGACTAAATACGGTGGCCATTCGTATGCCAAGTAATAAAATCGCACTACAATTAATTCGTGAGTCAGGAGTATGTATTGCAGCACCAAGTGCTAATCTGTCCGGTCGACCAAGTCCAACGAAAGCAGAACATGTAATAGAGGACTTAAGCGGTAAGATTGATATGATTATAGATGGTGGAGCCGTAGGTATCGGTTTGGAATCAACAATTGTAGATTTGACAAGCGAGGTACCAACGATTCTACGACCGGGGTATATTACGAAAGAGATGTTAGAGGAAGTTGTTGGAACAGTAGATATTGATAAGACAATAACTGCAAAGAGTATGGATCCTAATCTTAAACCGAAAGCACCTGGAATGAAGTACAAACATTATGCACCAAAGGCGGATCTTACTATTGTGGAAGGTACAGAACAGGCAGTAGTAGATAAGATTAATGAGTTTGCATCGCAGAAGATGGAACAAGGCTGCCTTGTGGGGGTAATTGCAACGGATGAAACATTTTCTAAGTACAAAGCAAACTGTGTAATGACTCTTGGTTCAAGAAACGATAACGAACAGATCGCTAGAGGGTTATATGCAATTCTTCGTGATTTTGATGAACAACAGGTAGATGTTATCTATTCAGAAGGATTTGCAGATACTAATCTAGGGCAAGCTATTATGAATAGATTGCTAAAAGCCGCAGGTTACCATGTGGTAGAAGTGTAGCAATGGGGGGTGTATCTTATTGATTAAATATGAAAAACTTATTTTTGTGTGTATGGGAAATACATGCAGAGGACCTATGGCTGAAGTGATTTTTAGAAGTTTAGATACAGCAAGTGATATGGAAGTAATGTCTAGAGGTCTGGTGGTTTTGTTTCCTGAGCCATCGAATCCAAAGGCGGATACAGTATTACGAAATCATAATCTCTCAATAGGAGATCATATTGCAAAACCTCTAGAACCAGAGGATATTGATGAAAATACACTGATTCTTACAATGACACAAGAGCAGAAGGAAAAAGTACAGCGTGAGTACGAGAATTGTAAGAATGTCTATACTTTAAATGAATTCGTCGGAGAAGATCTTGATGTAATTGATCCATATGGAAAAAGTCTTGCAGATTATGAAGAATGTTATGTTGAACTAGCAAGACTAATTAAGAAAACAGTATATAAGCTAAACGAGGAGGAATAACAAATGATAGCGTTAGGTAGTGACCATGGCGGATATGAATTAAAAAAAGAAATTATAAATTATCTAGAAGAAAATAATATTGCTTATAAAGATTTTGGTTGTGATAGTATGGAATCGGTTGATTATCCGGTTTATGCCAGAAGAGTTGCAAATGCAATTGTAGACGGTGAATGTGATAAGGGGATTCTTATCTGTGGAACAGGTATTGGTATCTCTATAGCTGCCAATAAAGTAAAAGGTATTCGTGCTGCATTATGCCATGATGTGTTCAGCGCAGAAGCAACAAGACTTCATAATGATACTAATATTCTTGCAATGGGTGGAAGAGTTGTTGGACCAGGA
Source organism: Anaerosporobacter sp. (assembly GCF_965301125.1). Classification (NCBI taxonomy): domain Bacteria; kingdom Bacillati; phylum Bacillota; class Clostridia; order Lachnospirales; family Lachnospiraceae; genus Anaerosporobacter; species Anaerosporobacter sp. The sequence continues at coordinate 11,704 of NZ_CBDLAM010000124.1, forward strand.
TTAGCAATCAAGATTGTTGATACATTTATCAATACAGAGTTTTCTAATGACGAAAGACATATTCGCAGGATTAACCAAATCGAAGAATAATGAAATGTATTTGAATAATTAAACTATTGTATAAGTAAATAAAAGACGTTGATTTGAAGAAATTTCAAATTAATGTCTTTTATTTTTTCTTGAAGAATCACTCTATCCAGTATGTGGTATTTTTCGTTACTGCCTATGGATGAGTTATGATATATTAAAAGGTAAAATACAACAAAAAAATATATATTAATATGTACTAAGTAGTAAAAAAGTAACAATAAAAACTGTATATTCACTAAAAATTTGCATGAATATAAGCAATTGGGGAAGATTAGATATAAATTTAAAATCTTAATTTGTGGACTTTTTAAAAAAAAATGGTATAATTAATATGTGATTTCATACAATATGGAAGTATTTTCAAAAAATTCTCACAAGTTGATAATTATGCGTGAATAAT
>NZ_CBDLAM010000125.1:0-12087 GCF_965301125.1 Anaerosporobacter sp.
GCTTCCGTACCAATATTAGTGACTTTATTATAGCAACGAACGACAGATGTTCCATTATAGAATTGCATTGTCGTTACAACACGTGTATTCGTAACCTCTGTATCCTCTTGCGTAATCACAAGTTTTCTTCCTATTTCATTCCTTGTATCTTCCATATCTACATATCGTAGAAGATATCCAGGAGCTGTTACTATATGCTTATTACCGTGTTTCTCATAAGGTCTGTTATATCCAGCTAAATTCACTTGAACTAATTGAAACGCCTCTTTGATATACTGTTCTCTTCTAGAAACTTCTTCTGGTTTACATTCCGATGATGGTTTACATAGATCATCACTATTAAATTCTGTATTTGAAAAATGTAACAGCTTTATTTGATTTTCTTCGGTTAATGCAAAAACAATATGGATTCCGTTTTCTTTTATTTTAATATATTCCATAATTTTATCCTCTCTTTGGTTTTATCGATGTACTTGTGGGTTTACTATGTAGGAGGCAAAACTCTTTATAGTTTTTCATTGCTTCTTAGCTGCCGCACTATGACACGAAACACGCTACACAGCTAAGTAGTTCTAAGAAGTACTATAGCTGTTTCGCTATCGTTTCTTAGTCATAGTGCGGTAGCTAAGAAGCAGATTTATACTATTAAGAGTTTTGCTGTACTACTTGATAGATACACAAGTACAGGTAGGGTAATGAATGAATATTTTTGTTATTGATTATTCATCATTCACTTAAATGATACCTTGACAATAATTCAGAATAGATTAGAGATTCTCTATTAAAAACTATAGGAATCACATAAAGAGCAAACCGTTACTTTCGGTATTCCTTCATAATCTTCTGGTAGTTCACCTGTAATTACATGCTCTTTTTTATCTGTAAGGTGAATGTAATTATCAGATAGAATAACATTCACACCTTGCACTTCAATTTCTGTAAACAATGCCAATTGATCACTCTTAAGTGTAATCTGTAGGGTATTCCCTTCTCGTTTGGTATTGCTTGATATTGCAGCATTTCTTAATTTCATATGCTTATATGGCTTAAGTACCTCAACTTGTTTACTAGTTGTACCATCAGAATGTAAAAACTCTGCTTCTATGAATACTTCGTTTTCAATTCCCTTTATATAATCACTAACATCAATTGCCTCTGTATGTGATACTTCAAGTGCTTTGGTTTCAACTTCTTCTGACCACTCATAAAGAATATTACAATCCATATCTTTCACATATAATTTCACAAGAGTCGTTACATCTTTGAGAGATTCATTCTGAACATAAGGAGTTATACACGTTCCATCAATTTTCAAACTACCAAGTTGATCTGCATAGAAATGTCTTGCCATATAGTGTAATGCTTTCCATCTTCCGTAATAATCTATACTTGCCCATGAAGCTACTGGCCAGTTGTCATTAATCTGCCAATAGATTGAGCCCATGCATCTTCCTCTGTTTCTTCTAAAGTGTTCTACACCTGTTTTAATAGCGATTCCTTGTAACACTTGGCTTACATAAACAAGGCTCTTAAAATCTTTCGGATATAAGAAATTATCAGAGATGTAGCGAAGTATCTTAGAATTTGCTGCATCATTCTTTTGATGACTCTCCATAACTTCTGAGAATATGTTTCTATCTTCTGCTACTGTAAAGCTTTCTATTGTCTCCATACATGGGAAAGATTGAAAACCAAATTCAGAGCAAAATCTAAAATAATAATTCTCATAATCACTAAATGGTTTTTCCCCATGCCATACGTCCCAATAATGTCTGTCACCTAAATCATCGCTATCTGGATTATCAAACCCTCCACCAGAAGACGGTGAGGATGGCCAGTAGAAGGTTGTATCATCTTCTTCTCTTAGTAATGAAGGAATTAAATCCTCGAATAAAGTTGTATAATCTTGTTTAAGCGCATCAGAATGATCACAAAAACCACCCCAGTGATCCCATGCTGATTCGATTTCATTATTACCACACCAAAGCCCTAGAGATGCGTGATGACGAAGTCTTCTTACATTATCTATAACTTCCTCTTCAATTGCAGCTCTTAACTCTCCTGTTAATTCGTATACGTTGCATGCAAACATAAAGTCTTGCCATACGATTAGCCCTTTTTCGTCACACATATTATAGAAAGTTTCAGATGGATAATACCCTCCACCCCAAACACGCATACAGTTAAATCCTGCTTCAACAGAAGAATCTAATAAATATTCTATACGTTCTGGTGTAATTCTAGAATACACACAATCCTCTGGAATATAATTTGCCCCTTTGGTAAATATCTTAACTCCGTTCACGCAAAATGCAAATTCTTCTCCCCATGTATCTTTTTCCCTACTAACAGTAAGAGTACGAAGTCCAATACGATAGCTTCTTTCATTAAGAACCGTTTCACCATGGATTAGTTTAGCAACCACCGTATAAAGTGGTTGTTTTCCATATCTATTTGGCCACCAAAGTTCAGGATTTTCAATTATACATGTATCTTGGTCAAATGGTATTTTTCTACCGTCTGGAGTAATCAACATATATTCAACTGATAAATCAGTTATTTCCTTACTTGCTTCATCAATGTGTAGCCTCTCACCAGAATCCATTTTTACCTCAGCATCAACTGTTAGTGTTACCGTTCCTTTTTCATGATTTTGATGAATTCTAACATCTTCAAGGCTTGCTAGTTCATAGCTTCGAATGTAGATATCCCTCCATATTCCCATATCTGGTAACTGTGGGCCCCAATCCCATCCGAACATAGAATGCGCTTTTCTAATATACTGATTTCTATCCATAGCACCACATGCAGTAAAATGAATCTCTTTACCTGGCTCTGGTTGATGATTTTCAATATAAATTATTGGTGAATGAAACTCGATACGAATTACGTTTTCTCCATCAATTAATACATCTGCGCATGGAATCTGAAATCTTACATGCATGTTATCAACATTTTTTATTAATTTGTCATTGATGTAGATATCTGCAATCGTGTCAATCCCATCACACATTAATTCATATACTTTTCTCTCCTCTTTCTTTATGTTAAATTTCCTTACAAAAGTAAAATCATTTCTAAGCATCTCTCTCGTAAAATATTCATTATCTCTGTAATATGGATCCTCTAACAACTGATTTTGTAGTAATCCAGACAAAACAGATCCTGGAATTTGAACATCACATGATGCAACTTCCAAATCCATATTCATATTTGTATCAAAAGCCTTACCGTCTGCTCGACTTAATAACCAATTTCCATTTAAACTTATAATCTTTTGTTCCATGGCTATTCTCCTTTAAGATTTATTAAGATTTATATCTAATTTCCTTTTAATTTAATACACTTAGTAAGTACTTTAAATATATCAATTTACCTAAAGAACTGCTATAATATTATTACTCAAAAGTTGTACAAATCTATCTTATAGGTGATATTATGAAAACTCTCTATGAACAAATTGATATGATACACTCTCCCTTTGAAGCATTTTACGTTACAAGAGAGAGTTTTACGGAAAATGTAGCTGCTCATTGGCATTATTTTGTTGAAATTATGTATCTTATTAAGGGTACTGTAAAAGTTAATTGTGATAATATTGACCACAACCTTAACGCCGGCGATTTAATATTCTTTCATCCAGGTTCCATTCATGCAATTTATAATCCCTCGGATGATATGCATTACGGAATAATTAAACTTAATTTAAGCAGAATGTATACGATTGGTAGTCATTTTCTTAGGCCTGTTGCTATTATTCGTACCGCCAAAGGAAATAGTTATGCTCCCATACATATTCAGCAAAAAGAACTTAGTAACCTCCCAATCGGCGATTGGTTTCATCGATGTATTAATGAATTATCCTCACATGCTTATGGGTATGATATAAGTTTCTATTCCACTGTCTCTAACATACTAATTGAAATCATACGTATCTGGGAAAAACATGGATTTATAGTTGAACAAACATCACCAGCTCCGAATAATGTTGGCACTATTCAAACAATAACAGAATACATTGATGAGAATTCTCATCAACCACTACGCGTTGATGAACTAGCTCATATGTGTGATATGAGTTATTCATACTTTGCTAAGAATTTTCAACTTCTTTACGGCCAATCCTGTAAAGAATATATCTCTTCAATACGAATACGTAAAGCCAAAGATCTCTTAATGTATACAGACCTAGACCAAAACTATATAAGTCAAGATACTGGTTTTTCTGATTGCAGTCACTTCATTCGTGTATTTAAGCAGATGGAAGGTATTACGCCAAAACAGTATAGAATAAAAAATAGCAGCTGTCGCTCCAAAAATTAGAACTGATAGAATCAGAATAAACAGAGACAACACTGGTAGAAGCAAAAATATTGATATTAAGCAAATATGTAATGTATAATATTACCATTCTGATAGTTCGTAATAGTTAGCAAGTGCGAATTGTAGAATATTAATATTAAATGTATATCAGGAGGATATGATATGTCAGAAATTATTAGGCATGATGTAAACGACCAATGGGCACACTTCGGTATAGTCGAAGCGGGTGATTTTTTGTTTATGAGCTACTGTGTAGGGAATATTGGGGGGCACATCAATGAGTAATGTTATCAATTGGCTTCTTGAAGATGATACTCCGGAAGTAAAATATCGTGCAATGACCGAGCTTTTGTGTATGCTAAAAGACGAACCTGACTCTTGATAAATTTTTATATAAACTACCATGTCGCCTTCCGCCCTGACGACCATAGTAAGGTAATTATTAAAGAAATGTCGGGGACATTTTATCCTATTGACCATGTACACATGGGTTTGCAAATGATTATGTACGGACTTTCGGTTCTCGGTGCGGCGCATCACCCAAATTGCGAAAGGGCGTGGGCGTTATTGGACAGTAAAAAAGACAGCGAAGGCAAATATATTCTTAGCGAGTCTTTTGCTGAACCCTATTTCAAGGTAGGCAAAGTGGATAACCCCAATAAATGGGTGACATTATATGCGTTGCTCTCGGAAAAGCATCGCAGAAATTAAGCATTAAGCGAAGCAATTGTGTGATATCTAATCTTTTACAATTGCGAATTTAAAAGGAGGGAAAATTACATCCCTCCTTTTTAGTAAGTTTTTGTAAGTCTCTATGCAACTGTTTATTCCGATTCTATCTCACTACACTTCAAGCGACAGCACCACCCTTTACCCTTTAACAGCACCAGCTACCATACCTTTAATAATTTGTTTACTAAATATGAAATAAAGGATAACGATAGGTGCCATGGTTAATAGCATTGCAGCCATGATTTTAGGATAATCCGAAGCAAACTGACCAGTAAATTGTGTCATAGCTAGTGGTACAGTCTGTAATTTTGTATTTGATATCAATACCAATGCAAATGAGAATTCATTCCAACAAGAAAATGTTTGAATTATTGCAATGGTTGTTAATATAGGTTTCGCAACTGGAAGTATAATACAGAATAAAGTTCGACTAAAACTACTTCCATCGATTGCCGCTGCTTCTTCCAGCGCAACTGGTATGCCTTTGATAAACCCTTCCACCAAGAATATCGCTATTGGTAGTCCGAACGCTACATACGGCACTATCAATGTATACCATTTATCAGTTAATCCTGTATTCTTAAATACAATATAGATTGGAACCAGTAATGAGTGAATAGGAATCAACATACCCATTAAAAACATTAAATAAACTACCCTGTTTAATTTGAATTTAATTCTAGCAATGATATAACCTACTATAAAACCACAAATAACAATTAATGCTACTGATAAAAGAGTAGTTCTGAAACTATTAAACATGGATTCAAATATATGATAATCAGGATTTGTAAGTATCTTTTTATAGTTACTAAACGTTGGGTTTTTTGGTAATCCCGTAATATCAGCATTAAATACACGTTTTTCTTTTAAGGAGGAATAGAACATCCACACTAATGGGAAGATACAACTTAATGAAAATATAATCAAAATTAAGTTTACGAAAAATTTAGAAAATATATGTCTTGATTGTTTTTCCATTATGCTACCTCCTTATCTTTCGTAAAGTGGCCAACTAATTTTTGTGATCCTAGAATTACTATTAAGCTCAATACGAATATTCCGATAGATATTGCACTACCATATCCCATATTTTGTTGATTGAAGGACACCTTATAACCGTATAGTGCCATAACCATAGAAGAATTACCTGGACCACCAGCAGTCATTACATAGATATGATCGAATGCCTTCATGTTACCAGCAATACATAAAGTAACACAAACTAGCAATGTATTCTTAATTAAAGGAAGTACGATATATATTGCTCTTTGGAATGCATTAGCACCATCAAGCTCCGCTACTTCAAAAATCTCTTGATCAATGGACGATATAGCCGATAGGATAATAACCATATAATAACCAATAAACTGCCATATCAATGGTATTGCAATCAATAACATAACTAACTTAGGTTCATTTAACCAAACTTTAGCAGAGTCTCCTTTTCCGATTAACTCCAAGAACCAGTTTAAAAGACCTCTTCTATAATCATAAATCATTGTCCAAATAAAACCGATTGAAACCGCTGAAATAGTACTTGGGAAGAAACCAAATGTACGATGTATACCTTTTAACTTTGTATATTTAGAATTAATCATTAAAACAAATATAAACGCTAAACCAATCTGCCCTATAATACAAGCAATAACTAAATAAATATTATGAGTAAAAGAACTCCAAAATGTATCATCTTTAAATAATGTTATATAATTTTGAATTCCATTAAATGTTTTATTAGGTCCACCCTTCCATTCAAAGAAACTGTAATACAATGCAGTAAGTAATGGAATGAATACAGAAAAAACATAAATTATAATCGGAATAAGTAAGTAAAAGAAAACTACTCTTTTTTTGGGACGTATGGAACTAAGCATAGACTCCCTCCTCGTAATCCTATAGAATGAATTGGTTCTCATAAAGACTAACTCCATGGGAACCAATTCATTCATAATAATGTCAAGTCACGTTATTTGGTCTGTAATATTAATAATTTTCTTCGTAAGCCTTTTGTGCATTCGCTGCAACTGTTTCTGGATCAACTTCTCCATTAACCATTGATTGTAAGTCTGTGTTTAATACATCCCAAACTGCACCAGTTAAGAATGAGTCATAGATTTCACAACCTGGATTTTGGTAGAAATTATAGAAATCAGTAGTGAATTGATCAAACTTACTCATATCAACAGATTCAACTTTTGTTAAAGCTGATAAAGCGTAATTTTCAGCAACATAAGTAGCAAAATCTGCACCTGTTAATTTGTAAGCTAAGTCTACACAAGCTGCTAATTTGTCTGGATCATCAGCTACTTTAGCATTAATTGCTACAGCATAACCCATACCTGTGTTATGAGTGTTTGTTGAACCAGTAGCACCTGCTGGTTGAGGAATTACAGCAAATTTAGTTCTAGCATATAATTCTGGATCACTATCTTTTAAAGTAGCTCCAATATATGAGATATCCCAGTTACCACAAATTACAGATGCTGCTGAACCATCAATATAGTATTCTCTGGCATCTTCGTTGGTAATTGCGTTGAAATCTTTATTAAATACACCTGACTGGAAGATATCTTGAGTGAATTTTAATGCATCTACGAATGCTTGATCTGTAAATTTCGCACCTGATTTTTCAATAAGTGAATGATACCAGTCAGAACCTGTGAAACGATCACCAATTGTAGATAAGAAACATGAGTTCAAATTCCATTTACCTTGATTTCCAAAAGCAACTTCTGTGATTTTCTTATCATCAAAGAATGATTTTGCTTTAACTAAATCATCCCAAGTAGTAGGATATGAATCAAATCCTGCTTCTTTCCAAAGTTCAGAATCATAAGCTACTATTGTACAAGTACCTTCAGTAAGTGCTGGTAAACCATAAGTTTTTCCATTGTATTGGAATGGATAGAATTTGCTTAAATCATATTGGTCTGCATAAGGAGAATCATTGATAATATCTGTCATATCTAAGATAAGACCTTGCTCAGCCCAAGCCTTTGTGTTCATACCTTGTAACAAGAATACATCTGGTAAATCGTCAGCACCCGCTAATGTTGCAATTTTACTCTTATATTCATCATTAGCTAATACGTTTTGTTCAAGAGTAATATCTGGATGTGCATCTGCCCATTCTTGATTCATAGTACGGAAACCATCAGATCCACCATTACCTTGTGATTCCTCTGAAGTAGAGAAATGCATAATGTTAATTGTTCCTTTGTAAGCTAGTTCAGTAGAAGTTGTGTCCGTAGAAGTCGTATCCTCTGCTGTTGGATCATCTGTCTTTGTTTCATTAGTAGTGTTCGTGGTGTTGGTATTTGTTTCTTTTGTGTTATTCTTATTATTCTTTCCACACCCTGTAGCCATTGAAGCAACTAATGTTACACATAACAATACACTAAGTAATTTCTTTTTCATAACATCTTCTCCTTTTATATTTTTTTGTAAACACTTACTGCATCCCCATATTTATCACAGTTCATATTTACTAACTAAAGTATACCAAACTTTTTATTTATGCAAAATAGACAAAACAATACTTGTATTTGTATATTTTAGTCGTCATTTTATCTTATCCAATCGTGTATGCTTCCTTTGTTTATAGGGTTTTCCACAAATAGAATGGACTTTTTTGACCTCTTTCTAGTATTTTTTTGATTAAAACTGAACAACAAAAAACCTCTGAGTGCTAGTCGATCAAAACTAACACTCAGAGGTGCATATAAATACTATCTAATTATTTAAATTAAAATAAATTACATTTTATTAAACTACGGCTATGTTCATCTCCAAGCTTACTAGATACAGCATAATGAGAATACGGATAAAAAGTTTTATTGCTATCAATCAAGTCCTGATACAATATATCTCCAATAATGATTTCATAAGAATCATCATTTAACAGGTTGACGATGTCCTCCTCTGTTTCCATGAACCTATCATTTTCTTCTGCAAATCTAGTGTTCCAGCCACATATTCCTGCAACATCACCATCTAACTGATACTCCACTCGTAAAGCATTTCTTATAGAATTTGCTTGTAACTGCTCTCCTATAATAAGTATTTTACTTGTGTTTTCTTCATTGATCTCAGCCGACACCGCTTTGCATTCCTGATTGGACATACAACCTTTTAGTTGATCAATCCATGTTGAAGAATACTTTTCTCCATATGGTAGACCCGTGATATATGGTATACCAAAGGACTTTTTCATGTATTCTGCTAATTCTATTCCTGCATTAGATACTACAATGTTGCATGACGCATTTTTTAATCTAACAACTTCAGCTTTTGATACATTTTTCCACAAATCTACGTTGACTTTCAGTCCACTCTCAACAAGAAAGGCTTCAAGCTTTTCAATCGTATCACTTTTCCCGAAATCTAAAGGTGAAGCTCCCAGTATGTTTACACTGTTTTCTACCTTTGTGATCTCACTTGTATCACTTTCTAGAATTCTTTGTACTACCTTTTTGTAAACCATTTCGATTCCCTGAGGATAATACTTTAGTCCAGTTGTAGAAAATCCTACAGACATAATTCCGGTTCTATCTTCTATCTCTGCCGCAACTCCGTCCATATCTGTTCCGATTACCATTGGTACTGGACTTCCTACTAACGCTATGATTTCAGGTTTAATATCCTCAAGTGCATATAAAACTTTTTGTATTAATTTCTCATCATCACCTAGTATAGCATCAATTTCCCTAAGTCCTGAACAATAAATAGGACTTCTTGATCCATACCATCTTGGCTCATCATACCCGGTATAGTTTCCAGTACAACCAGATGCATCATGAATTACTGTAAGTGCATCAAATGGAAACAAAGCCGAACAAACACCCGAATAATCCGGTGAAAATGGCGGTAACGTCATACATAATTTTCCCATATTCTCCTCCAAAGGTTCTAAACTACTAATCCTGCGTGATTTATCATTTGATTCAAGTCTGCTTCTTCTTTCACGCTTTCAGCAAGTTTTTCCATCAACATACATATTCCATGATATCCATACATTGCTTCATCTTGGAAGAAAGAAACTACATGTTTACTTCCTGAAACATAGGCTGATTCCAGACCAATGGAAATACTATCATCAGTTTCTTTCCATTCATTCACAACATTATGTCTGTTTATTTTAATAATCTCTATTTGTGTTTCCTTAGTTATCCACTGATAATCCTCATCAGTTTCATCTATATCCTTTACATAAACCCTCTCTATAGAAAAGCCTTGCTCATAAAAGAATCTGCCTGCTGCAAGTGGATTACCAAAGGCAGAGTAATCGATATATAATTTTCTATCTCCTACCACTTCTAGTGCCTGCTGTATAGCCTTAGTTGCTTTAATTTCATTTTCCGCAAGTATCTTCTCTATATCAGACATTGCTGCGTCACCTTCCGATAGCATACCTATTTCTTTAAGTTTATCAAGAATTGCATAATAATTTTCTTTTATAACATCGAGGCGATAGTTGATATACCCTTTTATATATTCTATTCCTTGTGTATTTTTTAACTCCTGTGCCGCTTTCAACACTGGTGCTGCTGTTAGTAAGTTCAGACAATTATTTCCCATGTTTTTTAATTGTTCGTAAGTTTCGCAATTTCCGATATGGTGTATTTGGAAGCCCAAACGCTTCATAATATCAAAGATTTCACACTCTTCGTTAAATGGAACATAATTTCCAATCATATTGATTCCGCGATTTTTTTGTTCTACATCGCATTCCATTAAGCCATAAACACTTCTCCATATATTAACTAGAGGTGGTGTATCAGAATTACCAGATATAGGATTCATATGGGCCATTCTAAAACGCACATCAGGATATCTTCTTGATAATTCCTCTATTATCGCTTCGCCATCTGTTCCAATTAGATCATCTAGGCAACTAACAAATACTACTAACACCTTAGGCTTTTGATGTAGACGCTTGAATAACTCCTCTACAGCCTCATATATCTCATTGTCATATCCTGATATAACATCACTTTCATCTATATAAAGGTAAGACAACCTTTTTTTCAATCCTTGCTCAATTGCTCCTAATGCCCCGTGTCTTCCACATGCAGAAGGACAGACAAACAACTGATGGCTCTCAGGTATTAACATACCAATTCGAACCATACCCCAGCCGCCGTGAGATGGACAAGTATATTCTAATGAATTTCTATTTCCCATTTACAACCTCCATAACACGCTTTGCCAAGTCTCTGTATTCCATTGCCATAACACTATCTGGTAACGCTTCTATAACTGTTTTCTTTTCGCCTTCTGCTATCTGAACTTCACCGCTTCTTGGCATTACCTTAATAATATTCGTTTCCATTTCTAAAGCGGCTTTTTGTACAATGTTAAGCTCGTTTTCTATATTTCTAGAATTTAAAATAAGTCCTTCAAACTTAGCATATCCTCTAGAACCAAAACTTTTAATAGCACTTGAAATGTTACTTGCTGCATACAGCGACATCATTTCTCCGGAAGTAACCACAAACACATGGTCAGCATAACCACCTCTGATAGGCATTGCAAAACCACCGCAAACTACATCTCCAAGTACGTCATACAATACTACATCCGGTTTGAATTCTTCATAAGCATGAAGTCTCTCAAGTTCTTCAAATGCGGCTATAATTCCTCTTCCTGCACAACCGATCCCCGGTGTAGGTCCACCTGCTTCCACACATAATGTGTTTCCATAACCAGGTAACACGATATCTTCTAACTTAATGTTTCTTCCTTTTTCCTTTATCTGATCAAGTACCGTAGGAATTTGATTTCCTATCACTAGATTTTTAGTTGAATCCGCTTTCGGATCACATCCGATTTGCATTACTTTCAATCCCGCATCTGATAAAGCGGCAGAAAGATTTGAAGTTGTAGTGGACTTTCCTATTCCACCCTTTCCGTATACTGCTATTTTTATCATCTTTGCTCCTACCTGTCTACTTCATTGTCATGATACTAGTATGTTATCCGATTGCTCTATTGTCATCATAATACGCAATCGGTAAGATTCCCTTATAC
>NZ_CBDLAM010000126.1:0-1170 GCF_965301125.1 Anaerosporobacter sp.
TCAATATAATCTACAATGTGGGCTATTACCAAATGTACAGGTAATAGCTCTTTTTCTATGCTTAGAAAGAGGTAATTTTATGACGGATGATCAACAAGAGCAATTTAGTAACTTTGAAGAGGTAATCAGAAAAATGGAAGAAAACAGGGAGGATAAAGAATACTTTGAAGTATCTGTAGTTGAAACCAGACTACATAGTAAAAGAGGAAGAAGGTATCAAGTTGAAAGATTTTCTACGCCAGAAAAAGCTGCAATATTAGGAAAAAAGCTTTTGCCAAGATACCTAGATCGAGAATGTGTATATGTTGTTGGCTTAACAACAAAAATGGAACCTATAAGTATTCAATTAATGTCGATAGGAAGTATGAATTCAGCTAATTTAGATTCAGCAAGGATATTAACACATCTATTGATTTCTGGAGCTCAATCCTTTGTAATATACCATAATCATATTAGTGGAGATACAACACCAAGTAATGAAGATATAGTGTCTACTAAGAGAATCCGAGATGCAGCAAATCTAGTTGGACTGAATTTGGCTGACCACATAATTATTGGTGAAGGGTTTTGTTCTATGAAAGAGAAAGGTTATATTTAATTGTAACTGTAACCATTATGTACTACATTATTTGAGTATAGTAGATATGATTGAAGAGTTCTATATCCGAAGCTAATGTTTATTAATATAAAGTAATATAGATAAATAATAATAAAGGAGATTAAGTAAATGATCTACATTCTAGGTAACCAGTTCTTTAAATCTGCAATGAAAATTGATGAAGTTGTTCCAGAGGTGGTTAGTGAAGCTATTAATAAAACGTTATACATTTATGAGAATAATTACAATTGTAATAGTATTCCCTTCCAGTCAGGAGGTTACTGCTCTGTTATTATAAGTCATGATAAGAAGTTGTATCATGACTTTTTAAATATGTACAATATCAGCCCTGGGTTAGCAGAGTTTAGAGAGATTATATGTGAACAAGAGGACTGTTGTTGGTATCAGGAATATTACCAATTATCAACAGAATATGGAATTAGTGTGTTTTTCTATGAACAGAAGGGGGTGAGTGTATAATTTTTGAAAAAGAAAAATACATGACAAGATAAATCTTAATATAGAAAAAAGAGGTGGATTATGATAAGAAAGATATACTGAAGTATAGACAA
>NZ_CBDLAM010000126.1:1180-4039 GCF_965301125.1 Anaerosporobacter sp.
CTTAATGAATTAAAAATAAGCAGATAAGTATAAGGATTGAAAGAAAATATAAATTAAGAAGAATGCTTCTGCTATATGATAAGGTAATGGAGCACTAATGTAAATGGTAAAGTAAATAACCAAACGTCTATTAAAAACATAATGAAAGGATATGCAATCATGAGTTGGCAAGTTGTTTTAGCATCTACTGTAGTAACAGTGATAGTATTATTATTAATTGAAGTTAAATAGAGGAGGAATTGGAAATGTTGTTTGGTATATGTGTTGTGGCCAGTTCTACAATTGTAGAAAATATTATCACAGGCTGTGGTCTTGGTGTGGGAATCTATTGTGCAAGTAGATCAGGTAAGAATACGTATATGCCTAAGAAAGCAAAATAGGCAAGGAAAAGAAAGGTCATTCAAGGGTAGCAAAATTCAGATGAATGACTTTTTCAAATTTTGATACATTGTTATAGAAAAATAGGGTTAAGTGTGAAAAGTGTATATTTTCAAAAAATAATTTTTGCAATGAATTATGTATAGAAAAAGTCTTTTGGAATTACACACTTTTTACACCTATAGATGATTTCAGCTACAGTATAAAGGAATAACTATGACTGTAAAAATGATGAAAGAAATTTATATTACTTGTGGATTCTTTAAAATAAGGGTGGAAAGGTTTGAAAAAAATAGCTGTAGGTTGATTGTAGAATGCTGTTTGATTTTCAGGAAACTATTCATCCTATCAGACCAGTAGTGCTTAAAAGTAAAATGTAAGAAGAACAAGAGTATGGTTAATGATAAATAAGGGAGAACAACGTTACTTGATATTTTCAGTTACTAACAGGTGTGAAAAGTGTTTATTTTTCAAAAATTTTTTTGAAGTGAGCTCCTAACAAAAAAAGTTTTTTGTAATAGTACACTTTTTACACTTAGATATGATTCCAATGAAATAGATTGAATACGCCATGAATGAGAGTTATGAGATGGATACGGGAAAATTTAAGTTTTATTTTTTTTGGATTTCTTGAAAATTCCCGTTTTCCCCTTGGATAATACATAGTATTGAACTTTGAAGAGTAGTAGTTGTTTAGAAGATGTTTGATATAGTTCTACAAGAGAAGAGGATGGGAAAGAGGAGTGATAGAATAGAAACAAGGAATCAATCAACGTATGCTATATGATTGGTTCCTTGGCTATGTTTGTGGAAATATTAGAATGGTTGTTTGGAATCGGGAACTTCTAATATGTCTAAATTGTTAGGCAGGCATGTGTATATCAACTCTAGTAATGAACATGTATTAGCTACAGTACTATATAGAGTGAGACCATAAGTATTTGCTGAAAAAGAGAGTATCCTCTCAGGATATATATCATACATGAGTTGTAATATAGCCCCTTCATATCCAGTTTTATTGAAAGTAAGATGAATGGATGTAGAAGTTATATTGTTGTAGCTGTTGTTAATACTTGAATAGATCTCTTCATAATAAAGGGATACATCTATATCTATTTCATCTGATTCTATTGTAGATTCTTTGTTATCGTAACTAATAGTTGGTACCATAGATTGTACGATGATTGGCAGTAGAATATATTCATCGGATTTAATCTGGACAGTCAATCTGGATACTAAGCTTCCTTTAAAGAGGTACTGAAGCATTTCTATAGATAAAGGATTATAGTTTGATCTCTTTAAAAATTTACCTTTTGTTAATTTGTAGTCACAATCTAATAAATCAGTTCGAATAGTTTCAATAGATGGATAGGTTAGTCCTAATTCTTTACACCTACGTTTGAATTCTTCTTTGAAGTTTTGTTCTGTATATTCTTCAAGATCTTTGTCAGACAGTATTTCACGAATCAGCCTTTTACGTTTCTCGATAGTGATATTACGTGATCTTCCACGTATACCTTTCTTCTTTACTCGTTTAGGTGGTTCTTCACCTTCTAGGGTAGTTGTACCATAACTATTACCGTAATTCATAAATTTCCTCCAAAATAATTAAAAAAAGTCTTGACAAGCAATATTGCATTTTTGATTTTGTTTGAAAATCATAACGGACATGAGAAGTATGTCCTTAGATATTATAACAAATAGTTTGAAATTAATAAATACCAAACAAAAATAGCTTGTAAGTTTGTTTTGTATAATAGAAATCAGACAAGATGAAATGAGGTGATGCAGTATGTTGTAGCATGTTAGTAGTTAAAATATGGAGTACATTGAAAACCGAATAACGATTCTATAATGGAGGAAAAGGCATGAAGCAGATTAGAGCTCCTGATATTTAATAGTAAGAGAATTCGTTATGTAATTATAGTACCAATACTTGTAACACATGTGTGTTATAGGTTGTCGTTATGCAAATGAACATAAAGAAAATAGTTTATATTGAATATCAGGAGGATGTAACTTATGAAAGCAATAATATTACCTAATGTGTCAGATGTATGTACTGGAGAATATGATTTCTCCATCAATAGTGTTGTTGAAGACAGCACCACAAAGATATTACAAGTTCTTTTTGAACTTGAACATTGTGATGGTAAACAATTTTACTTACTGCAGGAGTATAACATGGATTTAAGTAATGAGGATTTTTATAATCTAATGTACTTAAGCCATGAGCCAACCTCTGAGAAGCCAATTGTAGTGGACACAGAAGCTCTTATATTATGTGGTGGCACTTGTGATGTAGTGTTAGATGAACAAGGTAAAGCAAAAGTAGATATGAATACAATTTCTTTTTCTGCTACTATTGCTGCTGATGTAGAGTAATGAGTAAACACAGCTTTAAGGATATTGAACTCTCGTTATTATATGTTTTTTATAATAACGAGAGAAAAGTAAAGTTAATTTCAAAGCATATCCTTT
>NZ_CBDLAM010000126.1:4049-12046 GCF_965301125.1 Anaerosporobacter sp.
ACTTGGGACTCATCAGGAAGACATCAAACAACACTACATGTTGCTATTGTACTAAGTAATCAACAGATGAAGGTAATTAGAAAGTACTGCAAAGATAAAAGCCTAATATTGCTAACCTTGCAAAATTTCTTAAGTATTATTCAGAATTGTGTACTAAAGGGTGAAGAATACGATTGCCATTTGTACCGACAGTTAGGACTTTTAATGTTTCCACTTTTACAATCTATCCCAAGAATATATTCAAGTGATGAGGTTAGGACAAGTATTCAGCCAGCGTTAACTCGTTTAGTTGATATAATACTGGATACTTATTTTAATAAAGCTAATATTACTGGTGATGGAATAAGAAGAGAATTGAGTGTGCTTCCTTGTATTTACAAGATGCAACTGCAAGGCATAAAACTAGACTATGATGGTTTTATAGTTGAGCTATTGAATATAGAGCGTGAGTTAGAATCTTCATTAGTATCTATAAATAACATGTTGGGAGTAACAAACAATAGTCAAAATTTCAATATGATCCTTCAAGATCATATTGAAAAGTCTCAGCTTGATGATGAAGTAGTACAACAAATAAAAAGATACAACCAATGTAAGAAGATTCTTACTACATATGGTTTAGACAAGCAAATGAAATACCTTGATGGGAATGGATATCTAAGGTGTCATTGGAACTCATTCGGTACAAAAAGTGGAAGAATTACAACAACTTTGCCTAATCTTCAAGGCTATCCAAAGCGTTTACGTAACTTTTGGATACCAGAAGAGGGTAATGTTCATATTTGGGGGGATTATGTTTCAGAAGAGTTTGTTTTACTTGCATATTTAGCAAAAGAAGATAAGCTCATCAAAGCAATAAAAGACGGTGCAGATTTTCACAAAATAACTGCATCAGATATATTTAAATGTCCTGAAGATATGCTAACTGAAGAACAAAGAGTAATTGGAAAGAAGGTGAATTTTTCTATTCTTTATGGAGCTGGTTATGAAGGACTTCAAAATCAGCTGCATGGGTGTGGGATTTATTATTCGAAGGAGGAAGTAATACGATTAAAAGATTCTTTTTTTGAAACCAATCCAGGAATAAATGAATATCAAAAGAAATTGGAAGGTGAACTTAAACTTCAAAGTGTTGGAGGTAAAACGTGGTACTCACCTAACTTACCTCCTAAATATAAAAGATTAAATATGATTATCCAATCAAGTGGAGCAGATATTTTAAAAGAAGTTCTAATTGAGTTGAATTATAAATTACCAAAGACATGGAATCTAAAGTTTTGTATACATGATTCAATACTTTTAGAAGTACCATCATGTGATTGTAAAGAGGCTTCGAAACTTTTAGAGCAGGTTATGCAAGAAGGGTTTAAACGGCTTGTACCAACCGCAAGTTATATTCCTGTAGATATTAAAGTGAAAAAATAGGAGATGAGATTATGCTAAACTTTAAAAATATTATGACAACAACAGAATTTAAAAAGAGCATGTATGAGGCAAATAAGAATAGGTATTCCGAAAATAAGGTGGAGATACCGTTTCGGGTTCGATTTCAAACAAACACATCTTATCCAGCCATAATAAACAACGTAACTTATGATGAAAAGAAGAAGTATACAAAAATTCAATTTGCAGTATTTAATGAGGAGGGAAAAAGAAAAAATTTTGATCAAACTTATTCTGACAATGAGTATGCACAAGAGATACTCGAAGGCATATTAGATAAGCTATTGTATGAAGATGAGTGGGATATCTTAGATAATTTAATTGGAAAGACTTGCATTGTAAAGCTGGTTAAAAATGATCAGTATACTAATGTTAAAGTTATCAGTAGATGTCTTGATGAGGAAAACGATACTGATGAGATGGATTATGATATACAAGATTATTGTGATATGGAGGAAGAAGATTATGCATAAAAAAGGTTTAACTTCTACTCTTGAAACATGGGATAGGGATCATTATAACGTCGTAGATGAGGAAGAAGAGGGGTTGAAGCAACAGCTTCAATCCCCTGAATTAGATTCGCGGGAACAAAGAGTAATCAAGTCTGAATTAGAAGAACTCCAGGAAGAGAATAGAGGTATTGAGATTACTAAGCGTGGAAAATCTCTTGATATACATGTTTTCACAAGCTATCTTCTAACAAGATTCATGATGATTATGGTGATGGAGAAGCTTGCTTTCTACAATTTCAAACAACGTAGATATCAATATTTGCCAGAAAGTGTTGAACGGAAGTTTTTTGCTGAAGTATTAGGTGAATATGATTCATCACTTTGGTCTCCATGCTTGGAAAGTAATTATACAATGGCTGTAAGAAGAAAGTTAGTATGCTATAAGCAATATAGTATTCCGAAAGGAGTTGTATTTTTCCCGAATGGCTACTTAGATTTACATAAGAAGCTTTTTGAGAAGAAGAATAATTATAAGCATATTAATTTTTCAAGTTTAGGGTTTATGTATGATCCTGAGGCTGATTGTCCCCAGTTTCTTGAGTTCTTAAGAGATATCTTTAATAATGATCAAGCAGTCATTGATAATATACAAGAAATCTTTGGTTATACATTTGCTTATGGGGAGTATCCAATTCAAAAATTCTTTGTATTCTACGGAATGGGGAGAAATGGGAAGGGGGTTTTAACCAGACTTCTAACGGATCTGCATTCAGAAGAAAATGTATCTGCAGTTTTTTTGGATGACTTAAGTGAACGCTTTGGTAAGCAGAATGTATATGATAAAGTTTTAAATATAAGTGGTGAACGAGAACAGAAGAAACCTTTGGATACTGCTGTCATAAAAACGTTAACTGGTGGTGACTTAATAGATGTTGAGTTAAAGTATGAAAAAGCATTTTCTATACGTATTTCATGCAAATTCATTATTTGTTGTAATCAAGCTATCAAGGTTAACAATGATTCTTCTAAAGGTTTCTTTTCAAGACTACATCCAATTAATTTCCCGAATACTTACAAAGAACTTAGAGCAGGTGAAAGTAAAGAAGAGGGAGTTCGTTATGAGGATAAAACGATTTATAGCAGGTTGAAAGAAGAACTTCCTGGTATATTTAATTGGGCGATGGAAGGGTATTACCGTTTGGCTGACAATTCATGGAATATGACACCATGCCAAGCTATTGATGAGCTAAAGCAGAAATACTATTATGAAGCCAATCCAGTCATACATTTTTTCAGCGCTTGTATACAAGTAGGAGATGAGAAAAAGATTATATCTATGCCAGATGTATATAGACATTACCTTTCTTGGGCTAATACACATGACATTAGAACAGAAGAATTTACAAACAAACGTGAATTTCATCAAGCATTCCGTAAATGCATGGAGGAAGTGCATCGTTCTAGTCAAGCGAAAATGATAAATGGTACTAATTATTATATAGGAATTGAAATGAAATCAAATTGGAAACAAAGGGTGTGTTTCACCTAACTACTATAAAGTGTAAAAAGTGTGTATTTTCAAAAAAAATTTTTTGTGGCTAATTTCAGGTAAATAAATTTTTTCTGAATTATACACTTTTCACACCTAAAGACAATGTTTAGGAGTGATACGAGCAGTAAGTAGAATAAATGAAATGTTTACAATTATAAGTTTATATTATTGATAGGAGTAGCATGTATGGAGATTACTAGAGAGTGTGATGGTATAGATTATATCATTGAAGGATTAGCAAAATTAGTTTTAGAAGTAATTAATTCAGAAGAAAGTGAGGAAAACAGTAATGGAGAAAACAATTAGAGCTGCAGTATATTGCCGAGTTAGTACAAAGGAGCAAGCAGATTTTGGTTATTCAGTAGATGAACAGGAGCGTTTGCTAATACAACATTGTAAATCACATGGGTATGATTTTGTAAGAAGTTATACTGATCGAGGAGTAAGTGGTAAGAATATACAAGGAAGGGAACAGCTTAAACGGTTGCTTGATGATGCAAAGGCTCATAAATTTGACATTGTGCTTGTATGGAAGATTAATCGTATTTCAAGAGCATTGAAGGATTTGCTTCAAATTGTCGAGTTGCTTGAACGTAACTCTGTATCATTAAAATCGATAACAGAAGCTTTTGATAATTCTACTCCTATGGGACGAATGCAATTTCAGATGATGGGCATTATTGGTGAATTTGAGCGAGGGTGCATAGCTGAAAATGTTAAGATGGGTATGATTGCAAAAGCAAAGGCAGGAAGTTGGAATGGAGGTATAGTATTAGGATATGATAGTAAGCAAGTAGGAGACAGTAATGTGAAGAGACCTGAAAAAAGATTGATAGTTAATGAAAAAGAAGCTAGGATTGTAAGGGAAATCTTTCAACTGTACGCCTCAGGACTTGGTTACAAGGCTATCGTTTCTAAGATTAATACTAAGGGCTATAAGAGTAAGAAAGGAAATGATTTTTCAGTTAATACAGTAAGACAAGTCCTATTGAATCCGATTTACATAGGAAAGATACGTTTCAATAGATATCCAGATTGGAGTAGTAAACGTAGAAGAGGTGTCAATGAAGAGTGTATTTTGGTAGATGGTTTACATGAACCAATAATTAGTCAGCAGTTATGGGAGAAAGTACAGTCTATTATGAAGATGAATACAAAAGCACCTAAGAAGTATGACTCATGGTTTCCGTTAACAGGAATTTTAAAATGTCCAGTTTGTGGAGCAGGTATGGTTATTACAAGAGCACCGAGCAAAGGAGGGAAGATTGAATACTATTCATGCGGAGCGTGGAAGAATAAAGGGGTTAGCGTTTGTAACGCAAACTCCATTAGAGTGAATGAAGCAAATGAAGAGGTCTTAAAACGTTTGACAACTTTTGTAAGTAACCCAAAGATGATTAAAGAAGTAGTGAAGGTTTTGAATCAAAGCAGAAGTAATCAAGTAAAGCCTTCACAGAAAGAGCTTCAGGCAATTGAAAAAGAACTGCTTACAATTAGTAATAAGAAGCAAAAGATATTTGAACTGTTTGAGGAGGAAATGATTACAAGAGAAGAATTCGTAGAAAGAAAGGAGTATCTCAATCAACAAACAAAAGAGTTAGAAGAAAGAAAGCAACAGCTGCAAATTACATTAAACGAGGCTCAAGGAGATGAGATATCGTATGAAGCAGTACAAGCAATTTTAAGTCGGTTCAATGAGGTGATGAGTAAATGCAAGGATAATGCTGAAAAGAAGATTCTGTTACAGTTAATCATAGAGAAGATAACGATTGACCGAACACGTAGTATTGATAGTATTCAGCTTCAATTGAATGACAATCTAGTAAGATTTCTTAAGGCAAGCCATGAGGGTATATCCAAATCGGATATGCCCTCTATTTTTGTGCAGAGAATGAAGGGATATAGGGAGGGAGATATAGTGCTGTGTATATGAATAATACAGGACGATTAGTGGCATTAGCAATTAACGAGAGAAAAATTGATTGTAATACAATTGAAAAAATATTATTACAGTGTATTAATTGTAGGGCTGGTTCCGATCTGTAGTAATATCCTATTATAATTTAGGTAAAAGTATATAAATGAATATATAAAAAGCAAATGTCAATATAAGTGATTTAATTAGGCTCTTTAGTAAAGAAAAACTTAGAATATGTAATTTAATGTTGTAAAAAGTAGGAAGTAAATATAAAATAGAAATAAATCTAATTAAGGGGGAAACTTTAAATGAGGCTATATAAGATGAAAATTGAAGGGTTTAGAAGACATTGGTGTACTGATGTAGTCTTATCCAATGCTACATTTTTAATTGGTGAAAATAACGCTGGTAAGAGTTCAATATTAGCAGCAATAGATTATTTCTTAACTGATAAAAAGGTAATAGCAGAAGATGAGTTTTTTCAAGTATGTGACAGTGATTACAAAAATATATCAAGTAAAAAAAAGATTATACTAACGGGTGAATTTCGTGAACTTCCTGAAGAGGCACTTCGATGGAAGGGATTTAAGGGAAGAGTATTCCCTTACCAAGAAGATGGAACTACGAAATATCGAATATTTTATAGGAAAACATACGAACCATCTAAGCAAGCAGTAGTTGAACTAAAAGAGTATAAAAAAGAAATGAAAGAAGAGTTTTGGAATTGCACTACTCTGCAACAATACATCGACAATGGATTAGAGGAGCAAATTGTAAGTGAAGTATTCGGTGATATAGATAGAACTGTAAAGATGAATGCTGCTTTAAAAGCAAAATTAAATGAAATTGAAGAAATCTATGATTATGATGAAAGTAATGAAACGTGGTTCCAAAACCCTGGAGGCATACCTGGCAATGTATTAAGTAAATTACCAAGAGTGTTGATTATTCCAGCTCAAGATAAGCAAGATGACCTTTCAGGTAATTCAGGGGCATTAATGTCTACCTTAAATGAATTATTCTGTGAAATAAGGAACTCCTCTGCAAACTTTCGTGAGGCTCAACGGTATCTAAATCTACTAGCGAATGAACTAGATCCGAATAACACCGAGACTGATTTTGGATGTATGATGGTAGAATTAAATAGTATTTTAAGTGACATATTCCCAAGTACAGGTATACATACAACAGCAAAATTAAATGAGGCAGATAAAGTGATAAAGCCTCAGTTTACGGTGAATATGGCTAGCAATGTGGTTACTAACGTATGCATGCAAGGTACTGGGACTATAAGAGCAGCAGTATTTGCATTATTAAGGTATAAATCATTACGTGAACAGCGCATGATTCAGACTGGTGAATATATTAGACCATTGATTATTGGGTTTGAAGAACCAGAGTTATATTTGCATCCTAATGCAGCATATCAAATGAGAGAGACGATCTATAAATTAGCAGATTCTGAGTTGAATCAGATCATATGTACAACACACTCGCCTTATATGATTGACTTGGGACAAAAACCAAAGCAGGTTTTAAATCTTTTATCACTGGTTAAAGAGAGTGTATTAATCGAAGAAAACATTGAGATTGATAAAGTGCTATGTAACCCATTTAATATTAGTGAGGCTTTCAAACAACTACACGATGATGAGAAAATGTACATAAAGATGTTATTAAAGATTGATGATTATGTTGCTAAAGTTTTCTTTACAAAAAAAGTACTTATAGTAGAAGGAGATACCGAAGAGGTAGTAATCAGAGAGACAATCGAGTGGCTTAGTAATGAACAAAAACTCAATATCTATCACAACTGGCAGATAATAAAAGCGAGAGGGAAGGCAGCTATTATTTCGTTGGTAAAATTCTTAAAAGCAATGGGAGTAGAGCCTCTTGTTATGCATGATTCTGACATAGGAACACAAGGTGCAGAGGTATTTAATCAACCCATTTTAGAAGCTGTAGGAGATCCAACTAGAGTGTTTCAACTAAATAATTGTATGGAAGACATTTTGGGTTACACTGCGCCTAGCTCTGAAAAACCTTTCAAGGCATATAAGTATATAAAGGAAAATTGGAATCAACAAAGTGATATACCAGAGGAATGGCTGAATTTATTCAAAAGTATATTTGGACTATAATTATTTATTAATTCAATACATTTGGATTAGAAATAAACAATATTGAGTAAATAGGGTTAAAAATAGAATAATAACATTTAAGATGGTTGAGGAACATATCCAAAGCCATCTTAAATATTTTATATATTTATATTTTAATAGTATATTAAAACACGAGGTGACATTTAATGGAAAATAAAAGAATGATAGACTCAAAAGGTAAATTTATTCCTACTAAAATGAGTCTAAAAGATTATTATTCTAAAATCGTTAGTTTTTCTTCTAATTTTATTGGTAAAGCCATTATTACTGGAATAGCGCTGTTTATAGCTTATCTGTTCTATCAATTAGGATATGCCCTTTTATATGGTTATTACTTTGGAGGAAATGAATATGAAATTGCACCGTTGACTATAATGATTAACCAAATACCTTTTGATTTAAAATATGTTACCGTTTTAGGCATTTTCATTTTGTCAATTGTATTATTAGTATTACTACTTTCATACAAA
>NZ_CBDLAM010000127.1:0-12011 GCF_965301125.1 Anaerosporobacter sp.
CTTTTAAATAATCAATAGATTCCATGTACCATCTCTTATACGTATCTAATGTCATAAAACACATGTAATCATATTGTGAGTTTTGTTGCAGTACTGCAACATTATTTCCCAAATAAAACTCTGGTCTTTTTGTGTCATCCTTAAATGCATATTGATAAAAATTCAGATATGCCAATAACTTATCTTTACTAGGCTCAAACTGATAAGGGCTTCCATTATTGCCTTTTGTGGAATAGAAATAATTCTTTGGCACTTCACTTCCCATAATCAATGTATCTGGATTATCTTCTGATGGCAATTCACCATACTGAACATCTGGAAGACCGAATTCCTTCATTGCATCTAAATCCATAACAGCGCAATATGCATACCCCTCTACACCTTTACCAATCTTAAGGGTTACATCAGCATAAAAAACTGGACTCGCTGTCTTTACATGTTTTATCTGCTTAACTGAATTTAATAAATCTTCATTAATAATCTGCTCTTTTGAGTCAACATAATTACCTTCATCATCTTTAATTGGCGCGTACTTACTTATTGTTATTGTAGTCAAACTACCAAGTTCCATTACCTGAGACTTGAATCCTGTATTCATACCAATACCTATTGAAATCATAACAACAATTGAAATGGTACCGATAACTACACCAACAACCGTTAATGCTGTCCTAGCTTTTCTTCTACTAAGATTTCGAAGTCCCATCTTAATAAGATCACTAATCTTCATACAGATCAATTCCTTTTTTTATTTTCTTCTTTGCCAGTAGAATTCCAATAATGGCTCCCACAACCAAAGTAGCTGCTGTTATTCCTATAACAGGTACATAATTGGATAGGAAAGGGTCCTTAGTTGTTGTACCAGTAGTTTCTCCCATCATACCATCGGAGCCTTCTAAGCCAGACATATCTCCTGTCCCTGACATATCACCCGTATCTCCAGAGGCATCGATTACTTCACCTTCAACATTTGATTCATCCGTTGTTGCTTCTTCCTCTAGTTTTGATTCATCTGTTGTAGGCTCTTCTCCCTCTGTGTTTGTTTCATCTATTGTAGCCTCTTCTTCCTCTGAATTAGCGGTATCTGTAGTTGCATCCGTTATGGTTTCTCCCTCTACATCCGCTGTTGCCCCGTCAGTACTTTCTTCTGAATCCTCTAATAAGTTCTCACCGCCACTTGCTTCGGAACCAGTCGAATCGTCAACTTTAACTTCAGTAGTTGTAGTTGCTTCATATAACATATTATTATCAATCATGATATTAAACATCTGTCCTCATCTCCCCTCTTATAAGCTTTCTTCCTCTTGCCTACGTAATTTTCTCTTATATAAACTGATAACAATCTTTCTAGCTACGAAAATTGCTACAAAGAATACTACTACCTGAATGATAACAAACGCCCAAGTTGGCAAGATTGCTTTCTTAGCTTCTGGTACAACTGGAGTTTCTACTGGAAGTTCACCTTCTGTACCAGGATCCATAGTGGGTTGTGGATTAATAAACTGCGTGAAGTCAGCAAATAATTCGATAGTATCTCCATTACTATCTTCATAAGTAATTTTTAACTTTCCTGGACAATCCCCTTCCATCAATGGAATCACATCAATTTCATATGTATTACCTTGCCCCGCTTCCACATTACCAATGAACTTAGTAGATGTGTCTGACGCTTGATAATAGTCACTTACAACTGTTGCTGTTACATTACTAAGAGTTGATTTACCCATGTTGTAAAAATTAAATGTCAAAGTAGTTGCTTCATTTACACGAGGCTCATCATATGAACTTAAATAAATATCTTGTACTACTGGCCTTGCATTCTCTGATACCTGAAGATTCAATATTTCATCTACAGTTTTTGAAGCAGTACCAACTTCCTCAGCCTTACCATCGGCACTTTCTGTTTTACCTTCATATTCATAATCAAAAGTTATCTTCAATGGATATGCGTTAGAAGCAGCATCTCCTTTTACTTTCAATTCAATTGATTGTGTTATCGTTGCGCCTGCTGGTATTTCTTCTATATAGAAACTATTACTTCCCTCAGTTTGTGAAAATATATTATTTTCAGAAGAAATTGATACTTTAATATTTTTAGCAGCAATAGAAGCATGTGTATTCTTAACATCAAATGTAAATGTAAATACTTCCCCTGCCTTTAGCTTTGCATCTCCAGTATTAAAGTTACTGATAATTAATTTAGGAACACTTGTATTTACAGTAACTTTAGGATTGGTAACATCACGTACGAACAAACTAACATTCTCAGTTGCATCCTCATAGTCAGAACCATCTTTATTTAAATATTTGTATGTAAATGTATATGTTAATTCATGTAACCCTTCCGTAACATCCTCTGATAGATCATATTGTAGCTTAACCGTCTTCTTTTTACCAGCTTTTAACTCATCAATATATATATATGGTTTTGAAGATACTGGGCTAAGTCCTGATGCTACTACATTAGAAGGAGTAAATTTTAATTGTTTAACCTTGGTCTTACCTTTGTTCTCAACTGTAAATACTACCGTTACTTTCCCCGCTGCAGTTGGCTTTTCAGGAGACTGTGTAACATTAGTAATAACAATGTTTGGTTTACCATTATTCTGTACATCATCTTCTGGAACAACTACATTAATAAAAATATTTGCTGTTTCCGTATATCCTTCATTCTTTTTCTCATCATACCAATTTACCGTAACCTTTAAGGATTTGGTTCCAGCTGCGGCTTTTTTTGTTACCTTTACTGGGAAAGTGACTTCCTTTGCACTTCCAGTTGATAAATCTCCCAAAGACATATCAGATGTTGAATAGTTTGGTACAATATCAGTTTGAGAGCTAAAATCTCCTAATGATACATTAACTTCCTTAGCAGTTAAGTCACCTGAATTACTAATTTTTAGTGATATGTCAAATTCTTCTCCCTGTTCAACTTCTTCATTATATTCAATATTAGAAAGTTTAATTTTTGATGCAGATTTTTGACCTGTTACTTTAACACTCAACTTTTTAGGGAAACTAAATGATGTCGGTACCATATAACCAGTATCTTGATCTTGATAATTTCCAGTACCGCTTATAGTTAGTTTATAGCTTCCATTGGCTGCCAACTCATCTGCCTGTACATCAAATTCTAATAAGTATTTTGCCCCTTGATACAAATTTGTTGCTTCCTTTTTACTACTATCTTCAATTATTTGAATATCAGATATAATATCTATGGGACTACTGCTATCAGCGTCAACAGAAAAATCTGGATATTCCATAACACCTGTACCACTCATCTGAAATGGAATACTAACATGTTGAGTAGCACCTGCTTTTATCTCAACTTTACTCATTGAAACCTTGAAATTAACTGATTGTGAAGTACTCTCAGATGCCTTACCCACCAATGTGTTACCAAAGATATTCACAAAAACCATTACAAGTAGTGCAATATAAGAAAGTAGTTTCTTCTTCCTCTTATTTCCATTCATTATAACTTTCCTCCTCATTCCTATCTTCTTCCATTTTCATTATGTCAGTTTTCATTCTCTTATTCTTCTGACAATATTCTTCTAGCAACTCACGATCTTAATCAGTCGTTACAGCTATCTCTTCTTCCATTTTTCTTTCATCTGTACTCTCTGATTGTGCCACGCCAGCGCTCTGGTGTATAACATCTTTCATTTCTTCTTCCATTTTTTCTTCCACTTCTGCATTTTCTTGGTTCAAATCAGAAACTTGTGCTACATTCACATTTTCTTTGTCCATCTTTTCCTCAGAATTAAAGTAATCGATGCTCTGTATCTTACCGTCTAAGATATTAATAATTTTATCTGCAAATTCTGCTAATCTTCTATCGTGAGTAACCATTACAATTGTTTGATGATTCGTTCTAGCGACCTCTTTAATTAAGTTCATTACTTCCATTGTTGTCTTCGTATCAAGATTTCCAGTAGGCTCATCCGCAAATACAATATCTGGTTTTGCAACGAAAGCTCTCGCTATACCAACTCTTTGTTGCTGTCCACCACTCATTTGTTTTGGCTTATGTGCAAGTCTTGTTTTAAGACCAACCTTAACTAGCATCTCCCTTGCCATCTTTTTTCTTCTCTTTGATGGTATCCGTTTGAACACTAAAGGAAACTCAACATTTTCTAAAGCTGTCATAGAATTCATTAGGTTATAAGATTGAAATACAAATCCCAGATATTTCTGACGAAATTTTGCAAGATTCTTTTCGCTCATTTTATGTATATTCTTGCCTTTTATAATAATCTGTCCACTTGTTAATTTCTCTATACCTGCCATTAAGTTTAATAAAGTTGATTTACCAGAACCAGATGTTCCTAACAAGCAGCAGAACTCGCCTTTATAAATATCAAAACTCACATCATCCACAGCTGTAATTCGTTCGCTCCCCATGCGATATATCTTCTTTACATTAAGAACTTCAATTACTTTTTCTCTCTCATCAGCCACTATCCCACCCCCTATACTTAAATAATTAGAAAATAAATTCAACGGATTTTTATAACCGATTACCTATGATATAGCTAAGTAAGAAACATTCCTACATCTACAATCGTACTCTAAATTTGACAAATATAGAAGTATTTTTTTCTTAAGAATTCCTTACAATAATATACTTAAAATCGTATTAATTAAGACAAAAAACCGTATTATAGCAATTAGAAACCAAGCTAATTGCTATAATACGGTTTTAAATTTATTTTTTTTCTGTTTTTACAGAAGCAGCTTTCATCGCTGCCTGTTCTTCCAGATCCTTTAATTCTAATCTGTAGTCAATAAAACGAACAAATAATACTTTAATCAGTGATCCAACTGGTACTGCTAAAATCATACCTAAAAATCCACCTATCGCACTACCGAAAATCAAAAAGATAATAACTAGTAATGGATGAATCTCAATACTATGGCTTAGAAGTTTTGGACCAATAATATTACCATCAACTGTTTGTATGATGAATAATGCTATAACAGCAATAATCATACGTTTATAATCACCGTTAATTAAACATACTAATACAGTTCCTGCATAAGCTACAAATGGTCCAAAATACGGTATTAAATTACCTAACCCAGCAATTACACCAATAACAAAGCCTAATTTAACACCTATAATAGATAAAGTAATACTAATTAACGCCATCATAACAAGAACATCCGTTAACTGTCCCTTTAAATACCCTGAAAAAACTGTATCTGCATCATGAATAAATTGTTTAGCACGATTATTAAATTTTGTACTTAATAAGGCTCTTGATACTTTACCAACATATCTTTTGATCATGGCACCATCAATTAAGAAATAGATACCAATAATAAGCGCAAATATAAATGTTGTTAAATAGCTTGAAATATTCGTTAATGATAGTAGTACGGAGTTTCCAAAGCCCTTTAGTCCATTAAGCAGATATGCTGTTGCTTCTTTCACGTAAGAACTTAATTCTGCTGATTGAATATTCAAGCTTTCTAATTTTTCCATAAACTGATTAATGAAATCATTTAGTGAATTTATATAATCAGTAACAATAATTATAATATCATTAAAATTCGCAAATCGAACCTGATCAGTTACACTGTATACGAGCATCGAGATCAATGCTGTTACTACTAATAAAATGATACCCAAGGTTGTAACGACAGCATAGTTTCTACAAGAACCTTGCTTTTTCTTAAATATAGATAATTTTTTATATTGATTCTCAAAAAAATCAACTATTGGTTCTGTTATATAAGCAAATACAAATGCTAATAGTATTGGCTTCATTACACGTAATATCCAGTTAAGCTTTTGCAACAATGTTTCTACGATAGTTGGAGCACTTTTTGCCACCAAACTAAGACAATAGATAACAATACAGGTTACGATTACATAGATGGATACTAAGGTGTATTGTTTGTTCATCTTATCCTTAACTTTCATTCTGATTAAACACCTTTTTCTACATATAATTTTATTACTTCCACGGCATTATCAATGCCAACATAATCACTCTTTATAGATAAATGGTAATTCTCTGCTTTTCCCCACTTCTCGTTAGCATGATAATTGTAATAGTTTGCTCTTCTCTTGTCAATCTTTAAAATATTCTCTTCTGCCTTTTTCGTAGGCATATTATACATCGTAGTTGCTCTTTCAACACGACTATTAATATCTGCCCAAACAAATACATTAACAACGTTTGGATTTTCCTTCAATATGTAATCTGCACATCTTCCTACAATTACACAAGAACCTTCTGTTGCAACCTTTCTTATAACTTCAGCTTGGGCCAAGTAGATTCTTTCATCCAAAGATAAATTATTAAATCCCAAATCTTGACTTCCATATGCACTCATACCCATAGCTATTGAATACAACAAACTATTCGTTGCCTTACTCTCTGCTCTTTCAAAAACAGATTCAGTGAATCCACTTTCTTTTGCAGCTCTAGTAATTAATTCATTATCGTAGAATGGAATGCCTAGCTTCTTAGCTAGTTTTTCTCCTATTTCGCGTCCACCGCTTCCATACTGTCTACTAATTGTGATGATCTTATTCATAACAATCCCTCCATTCACCAATCTATTTAGGTAAATTCATATCTTAAGTTATAATTAATCAATGACAATTAAATACGAATTCGTATTTGATTCTCCTTCGATTAGCTATATTATATCACTTTTTAAAGGCTCTGGACAGAATTATTTGAAACTTTTAACTTAATACTTCCCGTTCTCAATGATTTTTAAACACTCATCGAGAATATTCTTATTACTTGTTGGAAAATTAGGAATAGTACCCATTTCATGATTACATGAACCATCCTGATTCAACGGATAGTCTCCACGATAACCTACAAGCAATTTACTGTTTGGTAATTTATATGCAAAATCTTCGATTCCTAGTCCTCCGCCGCTTGTAGTTTCACCTACAACTGTAGCAAATCCCGTTTACTCACAGAAGTTTACAAATTTAAGAATTCCCCCTTATTAACAATAAGGGGGAGTATTTATTATTCATTCAGTGCATCGATTGTAGCTGCAACTTCCTTACTAGCATTGGAATTAATATTCACATTTCTTGTTACTTGTGCATCATACCCCTTTGCTTTAACTAAATCTGTTAGATCGATTCCTGTTACTTCTTTCATAGATTCCATTACCTGTGTCATAACTCCAGTAACATTGGAAGCTACATTAGCAACACCATTTCCTTCTGAGTTACCGCCACCATCCATGATAATTATCTTATCAATCTGTGATAATGGTTTCGCAATATTCTCTGCAACATCAGGTAATACTTTAATAAGCATCTCAGCAACTGCAGCGCCAGTATATTTTTGATAAGCTTCTGCCTTTTTCTCCATTGCTTCTGCTTCTGCGATACCTTTTGCACGAATTGCATTTGCCTCTGCAACACCTTTTTGGCTAATAACATCTGCTTCCGCTTGACCTGTTTGCTTAATCGCCTCTGCTTCTGCAACTGCTTTAATCTTTCTTGATTCTGCTTCTGCTTGTGCATATCTAGTCTGTGCTTGTGCCTCTGCCTCTGCTTCTGCTATCTTACGATACTTATCTGCATCTGCAATTGTCTGTTGTTTCTCTTTATCAGCAATAGCTGGTTCTACAACTTCTGCACGAAGACTTTCTTTCTTACGTTCTGCTTGTTTTTGAGCAAGTTCAATGTTCTTCTGCTCTTTTGCAATCATAATCTGTACTTGAGCAGCTTCAATATCTTTTTGTCTCTCTTGCTTCAATAATTCAGCATCCATCTCTGCTGACACTACTTCTTTGTTTGTAATATTCTTTTGGATATCATATGCAGCATCTGCTTTTGCTTTTGCTGCCTGTTGTTCTTGCATATAAGCAGCTTCTTGTACTTGCTTTAACTTAGTAGCTTCTGCAATCTCAGTTTCTGCTTGTAACCTAGCCTGCTCACCAGCTCGTTTTGCCTTAGATGTTTCTATCTGCATTTCACGATCTGCCTCAGCTTTTGCAATCTCAGCATCTTTCTTCTTCTCAGCGATTTGTTTTACACCAAGAGCTTGAATATATCCATTGCTATCATTGATATCTTTAATTGTGAAGACTTTAACCTCAAGTCCCATCTCTGTTAACTCAGTTCCTACTACTTCCTGAACTTTAGAAGAGAATGTCTCTCTATCGCGATAGATTTCTTCAACAGTCATAGTCGATACAATTTCACGTAGCTTTCCTTCCAGTACATTCGTTGCTGTACTACGAATGGATTGTTCGATCATCGCTTCATTCTTTCCTGTGAATTGCTCAATTGCATTAAAAATAGAACTCTGTTCATTCTTAACTTTAATTACTGCTGTACCAATAACAGCAATTGGTACACCTTGTGATGACATACTCTCATCTGTTACAACATCGATTTGGATATTACCAAGTGATATGTAATCAATTCTTTCGAATATAGGAATTACAAGACCACCTCCACCAGTAATAATCCTCTTCTTCAAACCTGTTACAACTGCTGCTTTGTCTTGCGGTACTTTCTTCCACATTGATAAAATCACCATTAATATAATGATAATTCCAGCAATGATTAGAAGTACTGGTAACATACTTTGTAAATCTTCTGGCATACTATACCCTCCTTAACCTCATTAACCTTTAATTTATCTATAGTGAAACAGATCTTAATCTGATTACTATCATAAATATTACTAAAACTCCTCTACTTTCTCTACAATTGCAACATTCTTCTCAAAGTAAAGCACTCTAACCTTTGTATCTTGCCGTATTCCTTCTGTAGGAATCGCAGATTTGGCTGGATATGATGTTGTAATACCATCTAATGTAGTAATACTTACACTTCCATAGCCTCCTGGAATAATTGTATTTACGATTTTTGCATCAAACAAAAGTAATTGCTCTTTCGAATATGTGGTATGTTCAATTTTCTTTAACTTATGTATTAAACTCTGTATTATAATAGCTACAAGATATGCTAATACTACCGCTATTATAATACACAAGACCTGATTGCTCTTATGAATCAACATCTTTCCTACTGCCCCAAATACTAATAATCCTGCACAGATACTCTGTACCGAGAAGGGTAATAGACATAGATGCATACTACCTATTTCAATATTCAAATCGATATGCAAGCCTTCTAGCATACTAGATATTCCATCAAAAAATCCATCAATAATATCTGTGATCTGACCTAATAATAAAGATAACAAAGGTATCCCAAAACCAACTAACATACATATTGTATATGCTCGATCCATATAAACTAATCTCCCCCCTTTCCACACACTCACTATTTTTCACTTAAACCATAGAGCGTTAAACAGATGCATTTACTTTTTTAATATTATACACCATGTAACCTTCCTTTTGATTAAAAATTTATTAACTTTTGATTTAAGATAGGTTTAGCCTTTATAACAAAATCATATTTAACTAAGTATGAGAGCCAACTAACCAGTAATGATTAGGCGACTCTCATATGGAATAAATTGTATTTAGTTATTTCTCTGATATTATATAGGAGTCTATAATATCCGGATTATCAACAACATTCTTTACACGTTCCAGTGAATCGTAATGAGTTATATCCCATGGTTCTTCCTTAAGATCAAGTTGAAAATCTCCACTTTCAATAAATTTCACTTGTTGTAATTCCTCATTATAAACGACAGGATATATTGAAACATATACAACAGGTATTCCTTGGTACTTCTGTACAAATGCTTTGATTTTGAAACCATCATCTATTGCTGATTCCCATGTATCATCACCTGTTTCACTTTGTATAGGGCTTATACCTAGATTAGCAATTTTAATATTCTCTATGGTATGCACTGTTGCGGACCATGATGCAACGTCTATATCATCCAATGCTGTATCCTGTGGTAATGCAAACACATAGGATAAAAACGGGAGAGAATTCTCATCGTAATTTGCTGAGATACCTTCTACATTAAGCTTTGTTGTTCCATCTTCTTGTTTCTCTTGATTCAAACCGTACAGTTCAAAATGTATCGTAATCTTATCCTTCTCTACCTCAAATTCTTGTTTATTTTCTTTAATTTTTGTCTCTACAACTTTATCAACCTCAGTATTTATGGAAGTTTTATTACTATTCTTTTGCTTTTCATTAGAACAACTAGTAACACCAATCAACACTACTACAACTAAGCAAATAAGTTGTACCTTAATCTTCATGAAGCTCCTCCCCATATACTTTTTATTAATATAGCTTCGAAAAAACGCATTATCTATACTCTACCATTTATATCCATTTACAGCAAGTTATATCACCATAATTTAAGATAATAAAACAGCAGAATATTATCACTTCATCTATCTATAACTCACAAAAAGTCATAGAAACATGCTTGCTATAACCATCATGTTTCTATGACTTTCCTATTACCTATATATTAACCTATTTATATGCATATATGAAGTAGCAATCCTATTCTATATATTCAAATTACTATATCCCATAAGATGTGTATCTACTTCTTTGGCAACCTCACGACCTTCACGAATTGCCCATACGATAAGTGATTGTCCTCGGCGCATATCACCTGCTACGAAAATCTTATCTTCATTTGTTTTATATGACCCTTTAGCAGTTGCTACAGTTGTTCTTTCGTTAAGTTCAACTCCAAAAGCGTTTGCCACATAGCTTTGTGCACCTACAAACCCTGCCGCTATCAGTACTAAATCAACTTCAACTTCATATTCACTTCCGGCAACTTCTGCCATGAAGTAACGTTTTGTCTCTTCATTGAATTTGCTTTCTAACTTCACAAGTTTTGCTTTACATACGTTACCCGCTTCATCTGTTACAAACTCTTTTACAGTTGTTTGATATACCCTTGGGTCATGGCCGAATACTGCTATCGCTTCTTCTTGACCGTAATCTGTCTTGCAGACACGAGGCCATTCTGGCCAAGGATTGTTCTCTGCTCTTTGGTCAGGTAGTTTTGGCATCATTTCTAATTGAATAACTGATTTTGCGCCATGTCTAACTGATGTACCAACACAGTCATTACCAGTATCACCACCACCAATTACAAGAACATTCTTATCCTTTGCACTGATGTAAGTTCCTTCTTTTAGATTTGAATCTAATAAACTCTTTGTAGTTGATTTTAAGAAATCTACTGCAAAATAAATTCCTTTTGCATTTCTACCAGGTACATTAATATCTCTTGGGTTTGAAGCACCACAAGTTAAGATAACGCTGTCAAATTCCTTCGTAATCTTGTTTGCTTTGTAATTGCCACCTACATCAGCACCTGTTACAAATGTAATGCCTTCTTCTTTCATAATATCTATTCTACGATCAATAATGTGTTTCTCTAGCTTCATGTTAGGAATACCATACATTAATAACCCACCAACACGGTCTTCACGTTCGAATACAGTTACAAGATGACCTCGCTTGTTTAATTGATCTGCTGCTGCAAGACCAGAAGGACCAGAACCAATTATGGCGATTTTCTTCCCTGTACGGATTTTAGGAGGATTTGCTTTAATAAATCCCTTCTCGAATCCATTCTCGATAATCTCATATTCATTTTCTTTGATTGTTACTGCATTCCCATTCAAACTACAGGTACAAGCCGCTTCACATGGGGCAGGACATACTCTTGCAGTAAACTCAGGAAAATTATTAGTCTTTAAGAGACGATTTAATGCCTGACCCATATTATCTGTAAATAATAAATCGTTCCATTCAGGTATTAAATTATTAAGTGGACAACCCGATGTCATTCCACCAATCGTCATACCTGATTGGCAGAATGGAACACCACATTCCATACATCTAGCACCTTGTTTTTTTCGTTCTTCTTTTGATAAAGGGGTGTGGAATTCATTAAAATTCTCAATTCTATCTAATGGCTTTACTGACTGATTCCCTTTTCTCTCATATTCCATAAATCCAGTTGGTTTTCCCATAATTACCGTCTCCTTATATAATATATTTAGGTTGATAAAGGTAACCCATAACCCTTTGTTAG
>NZ_CBDLAM010000128.1:0-11975 GCF_965301125.1 Anaerosporobacter sp.
CATAATAGATTTGCGTTGATGGTTCGTTCTACGCTTGGCATTACGTTAACACTCTGTACATGTCTTCTAAAATTAGAACTAAACTAATTTATATTAGAGGTAATGCTTGATAAGATTGTACCAGTAAAGATTTAGATTAAGGTGGTTGTCCGGATATTCTGTATATTACAGGATTCCACAACGATAGAGATTGCTATGCGGGTTATGTAATCGTAAAACTAATTTGTGAAAGAGAAGGTGCTTATAATGATGAAAAAGAAATTAATGTCGGCTTTATTAGTAGCGACGCTCGTATTTGGTTCTATTACAGCTTCTGCGAAGAGTATTTCATTTAATATTAGCAAAGACGATGGCGCGGTATCGGTTGCAACAAACACAAAAGATTTATCAGGTAGTTATTTTCAGATATCCAATTTGGATACAGAATACAGCAACTTTATTGAGGATAAGGATGTCATTGGATTTAAAGTCAAGAATTCAGCAGGTACGACTTCATATTCAGCCTATCATACGTTTAGTAAATTTGTCTATAGGCATTCCCTATCGTATACCACAACACCTTCCTCGGGTGCAAGTCTGAAATTAAACGCTCAGGTAGACAGTACTGGTTTGTTTAATAACATAAAGTTTGAAGGTGAATGGATTTCATAAAGTTCACTTGAGTTCATAGGGGAACAGCTATACCCGCTAATGGTTCCCCATTTACATATTGACAGGTTTAAGTAATCTATGAACTATTAAGAGCAAAATATTATAAGGAGCAAAATAATATGATAAGATTAAAAAAAAATGCACCGTTTTTGGCTGGTATCATGATAATATTTAGCATGACGGCATGTGCACCGGAAGACCCAAACGCTGTAATGGATAAGCCAACGCAGGAAACAGAACAAGCCGCTGCTCCTACGGATACAGAACACGATACAGTTGATCATAGTTCTATAGAAGTACTGTTGTTAGAAACACCCAGCCATATCAACAAAGTCTTTAGCGAAGATTTTTCTGTGGAAGCGGACATACATGTTCCCAAGGTCAAAAAAGCAGACATATTATTTGCGAAATATATGACTTTTGATGAACAAAAGGTATTATCTATTTTTTATAAAGGGAAAACGCCTCAAAGAAGTTTAAGCAGCAATGATGATACAATCTCGTATAATGATGATAATTCATACCTTAATATTAATGATGGTTTTTTCGCATATTGTAAACAGGATTATGATTATGTCAAGTTCCCTACTGATTCACTTACTTCAGCAAGCGATATTTTTTCTACTAATAAACGATTTAGCGATGTATACAAGCAGGAAAAATTAGGGTTTATGACAAAGTCAGAGGCATTTAAGAACGTTTCCGATGTTTTTACAGAATTATCCATAGATATAATGGAGGATGCCGAAATTTATGCTATTGATTCCGATACAATGCAAACAGAGCAAGATGAAAGAATCAAAAGAGAGATTGATCTACAAAAAAAAATGGGTTTATCCACCATACAAAACCCAACGGATGGGTATAAAACGAAAGACGTATTTACACAGGAGGATGATTTTTATATCTTCTTTTTCAAGATGATTCAAAACGAGATACCCGTTACACAAAAATCATATATAATTCAGGCAAGTGATAGGGCTCTTAATGGGTCAACTGCCAGAATAGCGTTCTCTCGAAATGGTATTATTCAATTATATTTTGATGGAATTTATCAACAACAAGGTGTTGCGAAATCTCCAAATACACTCATCTCTGTTGAAGAAGCACTCCAAAAAGCCTTTGAACAAAATAACGCTATTATATCCACGGATAAAGTAACCGTCACAGCAGTTGATTTTGAATATGTACCCGTTCCTTATAATAGTGATTATGATGAAGTGAAGCTTACTCCCGCATGGTCCTTAACATTGGAATATGAAAGTGAGAAGACTTCAGATAAATCTTCAAAGGCTGAAAAACAAGATTCGCAATCTAGTGTAGGTCATGGAATGATATTTATCAACGCCGTCACGGGAGAAGATATTCAGTAAAGAAAGGGGAGGATTTTCATCAAAAATTTTATAAACATACTTAAAACGGATTTTTATCGTGCGTTTTTTTCCTCTGGCTTTGTGATTGGAATTTTCTCCACGGTGGCCATCTTCTATTTTGGTTCAGTCGGAATGATATCACATGATGTATCTGCTGTTGCCGCTTTTAATAACACATTTAAGTACAATAATATTTCAAAATTGCTTATTCTGAGTGCAACCTTTGCATATGCCGCAAGCTTTTGTATAGACTGGCAAACAAGGTTTGCTTTTTCTGTAATTATAAGAAGTAGAAAGACAGCCTATGCCTTATCAAAATGTATCGCTACTGCTGTTGCTGGTGGGTTGGCTGTTGCCATTGGTGCGGCTGTATTTATCGGTTATGTGTGTGTGATGCAGCCAAGTATACTGCCTGAAGCGATTGATTTACAAATGGAATTTTCAAGTCAAGCCTTTGGAGATTTACTTGTAAAGGGGGAAGCGACTTTATTTTTCCTGTCCTATCTTTATGTAATATTTTTACAAGCTTTTTTCTTTTCATCATTGGGACTTATGATATCTGCTTATATACCTAATAAATATGTTGCGTATATTTCTCCTTTCGCTTTGAGTTTTATGCTAAATCAAGTTGCCAATGTTTTTGATCTGCCCATATGGCTAGACCCCGTTAAGCTAGCCACAGCGAGGATATTTGGTGTCAAAGCATCCACAATACTTTTGATGGCGACAGCGACATTTCTTTCACTTACCATCATCTGTGATATCTTATTCATTCGCACGGCGAAGAGGAGGATTACCAATGGTTAAAAAAATTTTTTGCATTGCCATATATTCCATACGGCAATGGTTAACGAATCCGCGCATTATCTGTCTCTTTGTTTTGATGAGTTTGTTTGTATGGAATGATATTCAGGTAATTGGCGAGCTTACTGTTAAGACGGGGATAAGAACTAATCCCCTTATTTCCCCCTTTTTCTCTAACGATCCGATCAAGCAACTGATATTACTTGCTGGTATTGTATTTTTGTTTTCCGACGCACCTTTTATTAATAAGAACCAACCCTATATCATCATTAGAAGTAAACGCGTACCTTGGGTGTTGGGTCAAATTCTGTATATAGCCATGGCCAGCGCTATATATTTCTTATTCTTGATGTTGGTCTCCATATTAGTTTTGTTGCCACATGCAACATTCGCGACAAACGGCTGGGGGAAAATTGTTCAGACTTTGGCACAAACCAACGCGGGGGCGCAAATAAATTTGCAATTTGGTATTTCAAAGGAAATAATAACCTTTTACTCCCCGTGGGAAGCGTTTGGTCTTAGCTTTCTCTTGAATTGGGGCGTAGCATGTTTCTTAGGTTTAATCTTGTTTGTAATCAATCTGAAATTTAATCGAATGCTTGGCTTAGTTGCTGGAGGTGTGATTCTATTTTTTGATTTACTCGTAACGAACATGCTTTCTCCTAGCTTTTATCATATTTCACCCGTGTCGCTTTCAAGATTGAGTGTTTTAGACCCAATGGGAGTTTCACTGTTTCCCAATTTGACCTATCCATTTGTGTTTTTTGGTGTAAGTATTGTTATTTTATCTATTTTACTAGTAGTAAGCATTAAAAAAACAACGATAGAGATTACATCAGAGTTATAAGGAGGTATGTGACTATGTCTGAAAATATAATCACTGTAACCAATATAAGTAAGCACTTTAAAGAAGGAAGTGCACTAAAGGATGTGACGATTGCATTTGAGAAGGGCAAAATCCACGGTATCATTGGACGCAATGGTTCAGGCAAAACGGTGCTTTTCAAATGTATTTGCGGGTTCATTCTTCCATCTGCCGGAGAAATAGTAGTCAACGGCAAAAGAATAGGAAAAGATACGGATATTCCGGATAATGTTGGAATTATTATTGAGGAACCAAGCTTTCTTCCAAATTACAGTGGATATGGAAATCTACGTCTGCTTGCCTCTATTAACCATAAAGTTAAAAAAGACGCAATACGTACCGCTATAATAAAGGTAGGGCTTGATCCTGATAACAAAAAGCATGTTAGAAAATATTCTATGGGAATGCGTCAGCGGCTAGGAATCGCACAAGCCATCATGGAAGATCCGGAGATTTTAATTTTCGATGAACCTATGAATGGATTAGACAATACTGGTGTGAAGGAAATTCGCGAGATATTAAAAGGCTTAAGGAACGATGGGAAAACCATAATTTTAGCGAGTCATAATTCCGAAGACATCCAAGAGCTTTGCGACACCGTTTGTGAAATGGACGCGGGGATATTGAAAGTAAAACGAGGATAATATAAGTGTTAACCTTTGCTACTAGAACATGAATAAATCTAATACAGGTTATAATGAAAGAGTAGGAAACTGCTCTTTTTTTAGATTGATTTTCTCGCTATACATGCGAAGATTATTATGGTAGAATGAAGTGATTATCACCAAAATAAAACAATTAATACAAAGAAATGGTTTGATAAAGAACATTTAGCAATTGTAGGTCATGTAAATCCGTCGTTACAATGCTTTTTATTATATAATGTATCAACAATGAGTGTAGAGGTAGAAAAATATGGGATTGACTTTACGTGGCTAGACAGTGACATTGCAACCCTTGTATATATCTTACCAAGTGCACATTTCACAGATTCAGGTGATGAAGATGTTATAAAAGGTAATGATGATTCTACCTTATATGAAGTGCAACAAGGAGTGGAAATTAGTAATTTGGTAATCTTAGATAATGGAGATTTAGAATTCAATCTGACTTCTAAAGATGGAAATGTGACAAAAGAAACAATTAAGAGGTGACAACTATAGGAATCTGTAAATTAGTTTATGCTATATTTTTACCTTGCATTATTTTCATAAAAGTTAATTATATTAGTATTTACATCTCTAAACAGATAGGAGGTCGGCTATGTATTTTAAGGTAAATAATGAACAGGTGACACCTGTTGATAGGCATACATTTCTTAACGAACAAAACGTTGTTGCAGTTTATAATAGAAAAGAATGGGAAGAAGAAAAGGAACTGCAGAATACGTATCAATTAGTACAGCCAGTTGAGAAAGTACATTTTTGTAAAGTGGAGCGACATATCGGATATATGTTTGGAACTTGTTATGTTCCAATTCCTAAGGAACATATGGGACATAAAGAATTTGTATTCTATATATTAGAGGGGAGAATTATATTTATCGATGATAGTAATACAATTGAAGAAGAGATATCTAGCATTGCAGAGAATAAGATACGCCGTAAATATTCTTTAGAACGTCTCTTGTATGACATATTGATTAATCTGATTGAGAATGATTTATTATTCTTAGAATTATTAGAGGGGGAAATCTCCAAGATTGAGGAGCATGTATTAAAAGGATCACTGAATAATTTTAATACAAAAATGTTAGAGATTAAGAA
This sequence comes from Anaerosporobacter sp., assembly GCF_965301125.1. Taxonomy (NCBI): domain Bacteria; kingdom Bacillati; phylum Bacillota; class Clostridia; order Lachnospirales; family Lachnospiraceae; genus Anaerosporobacter; species Anaerosporobacter sp. Next base: position 5,460 of record NZ_CBDLAM010000128.1, read on the forward strand.
GGTGATTGCCAAATTGTATCGTTATTACAGCCAAATGGCGGATCTCGGTGAAGAAATTCTTGATAATGAAGATGAATTTTTTGGTATGGATGGCTGTGCAACTTTCCGTGTGTTTACTGACCGTGCTACTAGGTTGCAGAACGAAACACAAACATTACGAGAATACGCCATGCAAGTTCAAGATGTGTATCAATCTGAAATTGGTATTAGACAGAATACAGTTATGAAAGTTTTAACTATTGTAACAACGATTTTCTTACCACTTACTTTGATCGTTGGTTGGTACGGTATGAATTTTGTCTATATGCCAGAATTATCTTGGAAATATGGGTATCCTGTTGTTATATTGATCAGTGCATTAATTGTAATTGGAAGCCTATTATTATTCAAGAAGAAGAAGTATTGGTAGATCATAATCGACAAGAAACTCCTATTTAGTTTATTACTTGACAAGAATTGCAGCTTGCGATACAATGTTAGGGAGCTAACATAAAGGAGGAGATTGCTTGCTGTCAAATCAGTCAATTGGTATTGAGATTAAAACAGTTTCAAATCTAATAATGAGAAATATTGATGCTAAACTTGCAAAGGTTCATAACCGTGAGTATACCAAGATGCAAAGTTGGATTATTGGATACATACATGATGAAGGTATCCATCATGATGTTTTTCAAAAAGATATTGAGAATGAATTTAAGATTCGCCGATCAACAGCAACAGGAATTTTGCAACTGATGGAGAAAAACGGTTATATTGAACGTCTTCCCGTACCACATGATGCAAGACTTAAGAAGTTAGTACTGACACAGAAAGCAATTAATCTGAATGAAGAGATTCATAAGAATATCGAAGAATTCGAACAAGAACTTTCTGAATGCTTAACAAAAGAAGAAGAAGAGATGTTATTCCAGATTACAGGTAAGCTTAGAAAGAAATTAGAAGAAAAACAATAGAAAGTTCGCATTGCGTACTTTCTATTATTTTGGTAGATAATGTTAGGGAACTTACAGATAGGGAACTAACAAATAGGACCATAACAAATAACAGGATAAAGCAGGAGGGAATATATGTTAAAGACGTTATTAGCTGAGGTCAAAGAGTATAAAAGGGACTCTATCCTAGCTCCAATTTTTATTATTTTGGAAGTTATCATGGAAATAATTATACCAGTTATGATGGCTTCTATAATTGATAATGGCGTTGAGAAAGGGAATATTCGCCATGTGTGTATTATGGGCGTTTGTATGATAGCTGTAGCTATGTTATCACTAACATTTGGTACTTTGTCTGGTAAGGCTGCAGCAAAAGCAAGTACAGGTTTTGCAAAGAATATAAGAAATGCTATGTTTGGAAATATTCAGAATTATTCATTTTCCAATATTGATAAATACTCTACAGCAGGTCTTATTACCAGATTAACAACAGATGTAACCAATGTACAGAATTCATATCAAATGGTTATAAGAATGTGTGCTAGGTCACCATTTATGTTAATTTTTGCAATGATTATGGCGTTCACAATTAATTCAGAGTTAGCACTTATATTCTTGGGAGCAATTGTATTCCTTGGAATTGTTTTATTTATAATAATTAAAAATGCACATCCTATTTTCATGAGCGTATTTCGTAAGTATGATGATTTGAATGCAAGTGTTCAAGAGAATATTAATGCAGTACGAGTAGTGAAAGCTTATGTTAGAGAAGATTATGAAATCAGTAAGTTTAAGAAAGCTTGTACAAATGTATACTGCATGTTTGTTAAAGCAGAGAAAATCATAATATTCAACATGCCAGCTATGCAACTTGCTATGTATGCTTGTATTTTGATGTTATCTTGGCTTGGTGCAAAGATGGTCGTTGGAGGTTCATTAACAACTGGACAATTAATGAGTTTATTCAGTTATATTATGAATATCTTGATGAGTTTGATGATGCTTTCTATGGTTTTTGTTATGGTTACTATGTCAAAGGCATCTGGAGACCGTATTGTGGAAGTAATTAATGAAAAGTCGGACTTAACAAATAAGAAAAATCCAATCAAAGATGTGAAAGATGGTTCAATCGAATTTAAGAATGTTTCCTTTGCATACAAGAAACACGAGGAAGGTGTGGAGGATGTTGATGTTCTAACAAATATTAATTTCAAAATAGAATCTGGACAAACCATAGGTATTATTGGTGGAACAGGTAGTGCCAAATCATCACTTGTACAACTGATACCACGTCTCTATGATGTGAACGAAGGTGAAGTTTTAGTTGGCGGTGTAGATGTTAGAGATTATGATATGGAAGCGTTAAGAGATGAAGTTGCTATGGTTCTTCAAAAGAATGTATTATTCTCAGGAACAATTAAAGAGAACCTTAGATGGGGAGACAAGAATGCGACTGATGAGCAGATGGTTCATGCATGTAAATTAGCGCAAGCAGATGATTTCATTAAGCAATTCCCAGATGGATATGATACCTACATTGAACAAGGAGGTAGCAATGTATCTGGTGGTCAAAAGCAAAGATTATGCATCGCAAGAGCATTACTTAAGAAACCAAAAATCTTAATATTAGATGACTCTACAAGTGCGGTAGATACAAAAACGGATACTTTAATTCGTAAAGCATTCAAAGAAGAAATTCCAAATACTACGAAACTTATTATTGCCCAGAGAATCTCTTCTGTTCAAGATGCAGATCAAATTATTGTTTTAGATGAAGGTGAAATCACTGGTATGGGAACACATGAAGAACTCCTAGTAAGTAGTGATATCTATCGAGATGTATATGAATCTCAGATGAAAGGAGCGAAACTAGATGACAGCAAATAAGAGACATCATGGACACGGCCAAAACAAAGGACCAGGACAGGTAGCAGTAATGGGTCCTAAACCAAAACTTAAGAATCCTGGCAAGATTATGAAACGCTTGTTAGCGTACATTTTAAAACAATATAAAGTTGCATGTATAGCAGTTATCATATGTATCTTTATTAGTTCTTTAGCCAGTGTTATAGGAACTATGTTTCTTAAGAATCTTATAGATGATTATATCCAACCATTTTTGGGACAACAAAATCCTGATTTTTCTTCCTTGTTTACTGCATTATGCAAGATGGCACTTGTATATCTTACGGGTGTAATTTCTACTTGGGCATATTCAAGAATAATGGTTAATGTATCCCAAGGAACAATGAGAAGTATTCGTAATGACCTGTTCAAACACATGCAGAAATTACCAATCAGATATTTTGACACTCATGCGCACGGTGATATCATGAGTATCTATACCAATGATACAGATACCCTACGTCAGATGATAAGTCAAAGTATACCACAGGTAATTTCTTCAGTAATAACGATTGTCAGTGTATTCATATCCATGTTGATTCTGAATATTCCATTAACTCTAGTAACGTTAGTTATGGTTGGAGTTATGCTTATAGTGACTAGGAATATTGCATCAAAATGTGGAGTATATTTTGCTGAACAACAAAGAAATTTAGGTAAAGTAAATGGCTTTATAGAAGAGATGATGGAAGGACAAAAGGTTGTTAAAGTATTCTGTCATGAAGAAGAGAATCTGAAACGATTTGTAGAAATCAATGAAGAGTTATGTGAGAGTGCAAATAGTGCCAATAAATATGCAAATATTCTTATGCCTATCACAGCTAATTTAGGTCATATCAGTTATGTATTAACTGCAATTGTGGGTGCATTCCTTGCTATCTATGAAGTAGGTTACTTTTCATTAGGTGGATTAGCCTCCTTCTTACAATTTAACCGTTCCTTCTTCATGCCATTTTCACAGGTATCTCAACAAATTAACTCTATTGTTATGGCGTTAGCAGGAGCTGATCGTGTATTTAAATTATTAGATGAAGAGCAAGAAGTTGATGATGGATATGTTGAGCTTGTAAATGCTGAAATCACAGATTCTGGTGAAATCAAAGAAGTAGAGAAACGAACTGGAATATGGGCATGGAAGCATTATCATAAATCAGATGATACAATAACATATCAAAAGATGAATGGTGACGTAGTTTTCGATCATGTTGATTTCGGATATAACGATGATAAAATCATTCTTCATGATATTGTTATTGATGCGAAACCGGGAGAAAAAATTGCTTTTGTAGGTGCGACTGGAGCAGGTAAGACTACCATTACGAACTTAATTAATCGTTTCTATGATATTCAAGATGGAAAGATTCGTTACGATGGTATCAATATCAACAAAATCAAGAAAGCAGACCTTCGACGTTCTCTAGGAATCGTATTACAGGATACGCATTTATTTACAGGAACAGTTATGGAAAACATTCGTTATGGAAGGTTAGATGCATCGGATGAAGAAGTTTTAGAAGCAGCGAAGTTAGCTAATGCACATCAATTCATTAAGCATCTTCCAGAAGGATATAATACGGTTTTAACAGGTGATGGTAGCAATTTATCACAAGGACAAAGACAGTTACTTGCAATTGCTAGAGCGGCTATTGCCAATCCTCCAGTATTAATTCTAGATGAGGCAACATCAAGTATCGATACAAGAACAGAGAAGATTGTTCAAGAAGGTATGGATCGATTAATGCATGGTAGAACGGTATTCGTTATTGCTCATAGATTGTCAACCATTAAGAATTCAGATGTAATTATGGTGTTAGACAAAGGGCATATTATCGAACGTGGTAACCATGAGCGATTACTTAAGAAGAAAGGAACGTATTATCAATTGTATACGGGAATGTTGGAGCAAAGTTAAAAGTACTATACGACACAATAATTGGATGAAATGTCATATTGATTAATAAATAATTCTTCTTTACAATATTGTTTCGCGTTATTCTATGACGCTTAATGCGAATAGTTAGATTATAATTTCGAGATATTATAGTCAATGGGTGCAATAATACAAATGTAAGGTAAAGGAGAATTTTTATGAAAAAGTCACAGTTAAGAATTAGTTTATTAATGGTGATGCTTGTTGCAGTTACAATGTTATCAGGTTGTAACAAGAACGAGTATGTCAAAGGAACGATTAAAGAAAATGAATACGAGAGTAAATATTTAAATCTTTCATTTACAGCTCCTGAAGGATTCAGTTTGCTTACTGAAGATGTCTTGGATCAGTATGTTCAATTTTCATCTGATATAATTTATAAAGATAAGGATCAAACAGTAATTGATTATGCGAAAGCTGTAGCTGTATATGAAATGATGTGCGTTGAAAATGCAACAAATTCGGCTAACGTGAATATCGTTGTTGAAAATCTATTAGGTGTAGAAAGAACTGAAGATGAATATATTGAGTTAGCAAAGCAACAACTTCAAAGTACAGGCATAGATTATACTTTTGGTGGTACGATAAAAAACGTTGAATTAGCTGGTGAAAAGTATACAGTAATTGATTGTATAGGAAATTATTATGGTCAAGAATTATTACAGCAAATGTACGTAAGAAATATCGGGGATAGAATGGTTGTATTAACAGTCACTTATACAGAAGATACAGTAGAAAGTAAAGATGCATTATTAGACGGATTTTCGGCATTGAAGTAAAAATAATTGTCTTACTGGTAAGATTAATGACTATGCAAGGGTTTGAAAGGTAAAGAACTTTCAAGCCCTTTTTTAGACAATAAGTCCTATTGAGTAATAAAACATTCTCATTTATAATATGATTTGTGTTTTTTTGACAAATATTAATCAAATCTTAGATTATCGTAATTTAATAATCTACAGATGCAAGATGACACGAAAATAGGGTAAGGAGAGAATAATATGAAAAAGTCAAAGTTAAGAATTAGTTTATTAATGGTGATGCTAGTTGCAGCTACTATTTTTTCAGGTTGTAACAAGAAAGAATCTAGTAAGAAAGAGTATTCTAAAGGAACTGTTAGTGAAGATTCATACGAAAGTAAATTCTTAAATCTTTCATTTAAAGCACCTGAAGGATACAGTATGCTTACAGAAGATGTATTGGATCAATATGTTCAATTTTCAACTGATATAGTGTACAAAGATACGGATCAAAAAGTAATCGATTATGCGAAAGCAGTAACGGTATATGAAATGATGTGTGTTGAAGATACAGTAAATTCACCTAATATTAATATTGTGATTGAGAATCTATTAGGTAAAAAAATAACTGAAGATGAATATATTGAAAAAGCTAAAGAACAACTTCAAAATACAGGAATTGAATATACATTTGGGGATACCACAAAAGATGTTGAATTAGCTGGTGAAAAGTATACAGTACTTGATTGTGTAGGAAATTATTCCGGACAAGAGGTGCTACAAAAGATGTACATTAGAAAAATTGATGATAGAATGATGTTATTAACAATTACATATACAGCAGATACTGAAGCAGGTAAAGATACCTTATTAGCTGGATTTTCAGAATTGAAATAAAGATAACTGTTTCATTGGTAAGATTAATGAATAAGCAAGGACTTGAAAAGAAAGAAGAATGTAGTGACCCCAAAAAGTTAAACTTTATTGCGAAGTGGAAAAATCCACTTCG
>NZ_CBDLAM010000129.1:0-1626 GCF_965301125.1 Anaerosporobacter sp.
GTCGAGGGCTTAACCAAAAAGATTCTGATTTTCAATGTGTAGTTTTGAAGGTATATATAGGATATCTTAAGAGCATGTAGAGTTTGTTAGCCATGCATGTAAGAAAGTTAGATGGCTCCATGGTCAAGCGGTTAAGACACCGCCCTTTCACGGCGGTAACAGGGGTTCAAATCCCCTTGGAGTCATTTGAGTCTTACGATTGAGACTCAATGACATATTTAAAGGCTAAGGTTTTAGCTGAGTATTATATGCCGACGTGGCTCAATTGGCAGAGCAGCTGACTTGTAATCAGCAGGTTATCGGTTCAAGTCCGATCGTCGGCTTTATGGCCTAGTGGCTCAGTTGGTTAGAGCGCCGCCCTGTCACGGCGGAGGTCGAGGGTTCGAGTCCCTTCTGGGTCGTCACAGAAATATAAAAAGCTTAATGGTACACTTATTTGTACTATTAGGCTTTTTTATTTATTTCAGTTTATAGAATTTCCTATATAAAAACTAGGAATGGTAAAAAAACTCTTGTAAAATTAGCTCGGATTGATGATAATATAATATGTTAATTTTAATATTTACATTGAATGAAAGTGTAATAAAACAAAAACTAAAAATATGTAATTAATACAAAATGTAATGAACAAAAACAATAATAAAACAGAAGTTGTAAGAAATAAAAGGAGAACAATATGTTAGAAGTAGGAACAAAAGCACCAGAATTCACATTATTCGATCAAGATGGTAATGAAGTATCACTTAAAGATTTTAAAGGAAAAAAAGTAGTATTATACTTTTATCCAAAAGATAGTACTCCAGGATGTACAAAACAAGCTTGTGCTTACCAAAGCTCAATAAATGAGTTTATTAATAAAGATGTAAAAGTAATAGGAATAAGTAAAGATAGTATTAAAAGTCACAAGAACTTTAGCACAAAACAAGGATTAGAATTTACACTTCTATCAGATCCTGATTTAATTGCAATACAGGCATACGATGTGTGGAAAGAGAAGAAGTTATACGGTAAAGTAAGTATGGGAGTTGTACGTTCCTCCTATCTTATTAATGAAGATGGTATTATTGAGAAAGCATATGAAAAGGTAAAACCTGATACGAATGCTACCGATATGTTAAAGGATTTGGATTAAGAATATGTTAGTTTTTATTTCACCAGCTAAAACAATGAAACTGAATAAGACGGTAGAAGTTAAATGTGAAAGACCATTATTTGAACATCATAACAAGAAGGTTTTGAAAGTATTACAAGAGTTATCGATATCAAATATTCAAACTATTATGAAAGTTAATGAAAAGATTGCTACCAAGACTTATGAAAATCACAATAACATACAATTAGATGATAGGGGTTCACCTGCGTTATATACTTATGACGGAATTCAATATAAATCAATGGGAACGGAGTTGTTTACAAAGGATGATATAGACTATGCAAATGAGCATGTTAGGATTCTTAGTGGTTTATATGGTATATTAAAACCTAATACGAGTATTTATCCCTATCGTTTGGAAATGCAATTGAAGTTACCGGTTGAAGAATCAAAGAATTTGTATGAATTCTGGGAGAAACCAATAATAGAGTATTTACAAAAATCAGAGAATCAACATAAAGTATATGTTAATC
>NZ_CBDLAM010000129.1:1636-5130 GCF_965301125.1 Anaerosporobacter sp.
TGCTTCGTTAGAATATAGTAAAGTGATTACTAAATTTATCAATCAAGATGACATTGATTTTGTTACTTGTACATTTAAAGTAAAGAAGAAAGATCAAATTAAAGTGGAATCTACAGCTTCTAAGAAGGCAAGAGGCTTAATGGTTCAATATATAATAAAAAATCATATTGAAGAAAAAGAGGATTTGAAAAAGTTTAGCCTTGATGGATTTGTCTTTGATGAAATTATGAGTACAGATACTGAATTTATATTTATTAAAGAAGTATTATAGAGATTATGAATACTATTATAGTGTTTTTGTTATAATAAATTTGACAAATAAATTTCACTTACTTTTCACACTTCATTATTATCATTAAAATGTTGAGAAATATATGATAGAAATGAGGTTTCAGTATGAAGAAAAAATACTATATTATAACAGGAGTTATAGTGCTGCTACTAATAGCTGGGATATTAGTAGGTACAAATGATAACACTAGGGACAAGATATATCTGAACTATAATACTTCCATTAAAGTAGATGAAACCAAGGGAGAACAGATTCATGTAGTAGACAATAAAAAGGATGTATCAATTTGGAATCTTGATTTGCAAAATACAATTGATAAGAAGATTGCAAAAGAAGGAAAAAAAGCAACTTTTGATAATCCATTTATAATCTATAACCCTTATGGTACTAATACTTGTTCTGTTAATGTATAATATACAACAAAAGAAGCAACAAGTATGGAATATACCATATCTGTAGATGTTGAAGAAATACCTGACTTCACAAGAACTGCTTATAATGGTCAAGATACTGGCACTTCTAAGACACATGAGTATCAAATTATAGGTCTTATTCCTAATGAAATTAATACTATTACTATGAAATCAAAAAATAGTGAAGGTGAAATTGTTGGCGAATATACATTTACTATCAAAATGGGTGGCCTTGTTACCGAAAGTGCACCTATACTTGAAGTGATTGATGGAGATAGTAAACAAGAACTTTCTGAAGGTTTATTTGCATTATTAGGACATGATAAGGCTTTCAATGCTAATATTTATATTTACGATAATGATGGTATTATTCGTTCAGAATTACCATTGAAAGGATATCGTTCTGATAGGATCTTATTTATCGATGATACAATTGTATATTCATACGATGTGAACAAATTGGTATTCGTTGATCGTTTAGGTAAGATGGTAAGAAAGATTAATCTTGGAAAGTATGAATTACACCATGATTTTGTATATGATGAAGTGAATAATACAATATTATTATTAGTAAATGAATTAGGTACGGATACTATTGAAGATGTTATAATAAGAGTTGATTTAGAAGATGGTAAAGTTAGCAAACTAGTAGATATGAAAGATCTAATGCCAGAAGCTAAAGATAAGGCTGTCATACCTGAAGAAGGTAATACGTATGGCGGAGATGAATTAGACTGGATTCATCTTAATACACTTGATATAGTTAATGGTAAAGATTTGATTTTAAGTTCTAGAGAATATAGTACAATTATTCGCTTAAACAATGTATACGAACAACCGGAGATTGGATATTTTATCTCTGATGAAACTGTTTGGACAGGAACAGTATATGAAGATTATATGTTAGATAAGGTAGGAGATTTCGTTTCACAAGCTGGTCAACATACCGTAACTTATCTTGAAGATCCATCCTTAACAGATAATCAATATTATCTATATATGTTTAACAATAACTACAAAGGTGCAAGAACAAGACCTGATTTTGATTGGTCTGCATATGTAGGTGCAGGTACGTATTCAAAAGGTGATTATTCTTACTTGTATCAATATCTAGTAGATGAAGATAAAGGTACCTATGAACTAATTAAGAAAGTGGCTCTTCCATATTCAAGTATTGTAAGCTCAACACAATATTATGGAGACAATCTAGTTACAAGTTCAGGTATGTCAAATTGTTTCGATGAGTATGATAGCGAAGGCATATTAATACGTGAATATAAATACACTTCAGAAAAATATGCGTATCGTGCTTTCAAATACAGTTTTGATTCATTTTGGTTTCAATAAAGATATTAAATAAATTCACTATATGTGATGAATTGTGCTATAATACTATCATTACAGGATGATAAGGAGGACGTTCAATTATGAAAATCATAATGTATGGTGCGCCAATTTGTGGCGATTGTGTTATAGCTAAGGAAAAATTATTAGAAAATAAAGATGTTACACTTGATTATCGTAACATCATTGAGTCTACAGCAGTATTAAAAGAATTCTTATCTTATAGAGATAATGAATCCATATTTGATGATGTGAAGGCTACTGGTAAGATTGGAATTCCTTTTTTTATCTTAGAAGATGGAACAAAAACATTACAGATTACTTCCTATATTGATATAGCATTAGAGAATAAGATTCAATCTTGTTCCATTGATAGTAAAGGTAACTGTTAGGTAAAAAATAGAATTCCGAAATAAAAAGGGTATAATATATTCTTGTAAAAGAAGTATTATATCCTTTTTTTTATTTGTATTTTGGTAGCAATTATATTATAATTGATTTGGGATATATTATAACCATTTATAGTTTAGTAACTGCACAGTTACGAAATATTATATCAACCAGAGAAAAAACACGAGAATATATTATGTGGAGGATAGATTATGGAAACTGGAATATTACTAGAAAGTGGAACGAATGAATTAGAGATTCTTGAATTTAAAGTTGGATCAAACTATTACGGTATTAATGTAGCTAAGATCAAAGAAATTTTACCGTTTAAGGAACCGACTCCTATTCCTAATGCACATCCATGTGTAGAAGGAATCTTCATGCCAAGAGATGAGATTATCTCGATTATTAATTTAGCAAAAAATCTTGAATTAGCTCCGTCGGCAGATAACTCAAGTGACATGTACATAATAACCAATTTTAATAAACTTAATATTGCGTTTCATGTACATGGAGTTGTAGGAATCCATCGTGTATCTTGGGCTGATATCATCAAACCAGATGATACAGTAAATTCAGCTGGAAAGGGAATTGCTACAGGCATTATCAAGATTGAAGAGAAATTAATTGTAGTACTTGACTTTGAAAAAATTGTTTCTGATATTAGCCCAGAAACAGGTTTACGTGTTTCTGATATTTCACACTTAGGAGAAAGAGAGCGTAATAATTCTCCTATTGTTATGGCAGAGGATTCCCCTTTATTAGGCCAATTAATCTATGATAGTTTGGCTAAAGCTGGCTATACAAACATTAAGAGATTTAATGATGGATTATCAGCTTGGGATCAATTAACTGAATACAAAGAAAATGGAACTATTGATGAGAATGTTCACTGTGTAATTACAGATATTGAGATGCCACAGATGGATGGACATAGATTAACTAAGTTAAGTAAAGATGATAAAGAATTAAATAAAATACCAGTAATTATCTTCTCATCAATAATCTATGATGAAATGAGAAGAAAAGGAGAATCACTTGGAGCAGATGCACAA
>NZ_CBDLAM010000129.1:5140-7206 GCF_965301125.1 Anaerosporobacter sp.
GGTATGAAAATATTCACCTTTTTAATTAATAACTTTTCATATATGTGAAGTTAAGTTATAATAAAGCTTGGCTCTTTGAGAGACAAAATGACATTATTGAATTAAAGTGAGGCATATATGAATAATCAAATGGATTTAATAAAAAGTAAAATTGAAGAAGCAGAGTATATATTAGTTGGTTGCGGTTTAGGGTTTGAAAATACAGAATCTATAGCAGAAGAAGTAATATATAAACCACTTGCTACCATAGATATTAATGGAAAGGCAAAACTGCAAGAAGAATTACAAGACGAAGAGGCTGTAAATTGGATTCATCAAATTCTTGTTAACTACTATAATAAACAAAATACATTAGAAGTTTATTCTAAATTATACGAATTAGTTAAAGATAATAATTATTTCATTCTATCTATGAATACCAGCGAGTTAATTATGCAATCTGGGCTAGATCAAAGCAAGATAGTAATGCCTTGTGGTAATGAAGGATTATTCCAATGCAGTAAGTCTTGTACACATAATATTCATTTGAATAATGAATACGTTGAGAATTTTGTAGGACAACTACCTGAAATTATTAAGTCTATTAAATCAGGTGAATCAGTAAAGGCATATTTACCATATTGCAAAGAATGTAATGAACCATTAACATTTAATGTAAGAGCAAACGTAGATAATTATGTAGAAGAAGGATATTTACCACAATGGCAAAAGTACATGGAGTGGCTTTCTCGTACACTTAACAGAAAGTTATTATTAATTGAACTAGAAGTTAACTTTACTTTGCCATCTTTAATTCGTTGGCCTTTTGAAAAAAATGCTTACCTTAATAACAAAGCGTTTTTAGTACGAGTAAATCATGAATTTCCACAATTATCAGAGGAAATTAGCGGGAAAGGAATTTCGATTCATAAGTCTGCAGCTGAGTTTTTGGATATGATTAACAAGTAATGAATTTACCTCCTAATAATCGGCAAAATTCAACTTAATTCTTATTGTTTAAGTTGTTAATTTAAGGCGAATGTGGTAATATAAGAGAATAATAATACATGGAGGTGAATGGATGGGAAAATGTAAAATTTGCGGTACGGAAATTGAAAATACTGAAGAAATGTGCGAGGATTGTAAAGCACTTGATGACGTAGATTTAATTAAAAGTGACGACGAATTAGAAGAGCTACTTAATTCAGTTATGCATTCCCATACTAGTTATTCAAATAAGGATGTTGATAGTTTTGTATCATCAGATGAGATGATAATTGATCCAATTAAAGATATGGATAATGAATATGATTCAGATGCTGTATCTAGTCAGTTAGACAGTATTACGAAGGATTTGTTAGAACAATACAATATGCAAGATGATGAGGAATTTGTATATGATGAGGTTTCCAAGGAGGAAGAACCGCTATCAATCGATTCCTTGACAGGCGAAGAGGAGCAACCGCTATCAATCGATTCCTTGACAAGCGAAGAGGAGGAACCAATTTCAACTGATTCCTTGACAAGTGAAGAGGAGGAACCTTTTTCAATTGATTCTTTATCAAGTGATGAGGGAGAGCCAATTTCTATCGATTCCTTCTCTAGTGATGAAGAAGCATCGGCAATAGAGGAACCCTTTGATATTGATTCCCTGATGAAAGAGGAAGAACCCAACACACCAAGTGCGGATGTAGCTTTAGAAGAGGCACCTAAGGTAGAAAACGATTTGTATGCTAGTATTCCAGGATTCGAAGGAATATTCGATGGAATAGATGATGATGAAAGAGACGTATCAGATGTAGGAGATATCTTTTCGGATGTTTTAGGAACGGTATCAAATTATGGTTCTGATGAAGATGAGAATATTGAAAGTGGACTGAAGAAATCAGATAAAAAAGAGAAGAAAAACTTCTTTAAAGGATTATTTGAAAACATTGAGAATGAAGAAACGGAAAAAGAGTTTCTTAAAGAGAAAGAGTTAGAAGAAGCAAAAGTTGCGCAAAAAGCTGCAAGGAAAGAGCAAAAAAAAGCGGATAAAGCTGCTAAAAAGGCAAAAAAGGAAGAATCTAAGAAACTTAAAATAGCTG
>NZ_CBDLAM010000129.1:7216-9560 GCF_965301125.1 Anaerosporobacter sp.
AGCAAATAAAAAAGCAAAAAAAAAGAAAAATTTAGCTGAAGAAGAATTAGATCACAGTAAAATTAATAAAAAGGGCGCAGCAGTTGTGCTTGTAGCATTTGCAGCATTAGGTGCATTTATAATTCTTGGATCGAATACATTCGCTTATTCAGTGAGTATAAATCAAGCTAATGATTATTTCGCTAGGAAAAAGTATTCCAAGGCTTATGATAAAATCAGTGGTGTTGATGTTAAGGAAGATGATCAATTATTAGCTAGTCAAATCAAAACAGTAATGTATGTTAATAAAGAATATGATTCCTATAATAATTATTATGCAATTCAATATTATGCAGAAGCACTGAATTCTTTGTTAAATGGGCTTACAAAATATGATGTTTATCTTGATGAAGCAAGTGAACTAGGAGTTAAATCAGATTTGCAATTTGTAAAGTCCCAAATACTTGATGAGTTAGAAGATAAATTTCATCTTGATGAAGAAGATGCAAGGAAGATAATTAGTATTGAAGATAAAGAGAAATATAGAGATAAAGTATTTGCTATCGCATAGAAGCTTGTTGCAGACAATAAAAAATAACACATTAAGTCTATTGTAAAATTGATTATAATATATTAGACTATATTTAGTGGCAGGATGAAAGAATAATGTCATTCATCTTGCCACAGTTCTTATATCTCGATGGTTTAATACGCTACCATAATGAAGTGGTGAAAGGGGAATGAATATGATTGCTATTATAGATTATGATGCTGGTAATCTTAAGAGTGTGGAAAAAGCATTGCAATATCTTGGCGAAGAGGTAGTTATTACACGTAATCATGATGAAATAAAAAAAGCTGATAAGGTTATATTACCAGGGGTTGGTGCTTTCGGAGATGCAATGGAAAAATTACATCATTACCAATTAGTTGATACGATTAAGGAAGTAGTTGCAAAGAAGACCCCTTTATTAGGGATTTGCCTTGGGTTACAGCTTCTATTTGAAAGAAGTGATGAGACAAAAGGAGTTGAAGGATTATCTATTTTAAAAGGTGAAATCGTTCGTATTCCTGATAAGGAAGGGATAAAGATTCCTCATATCGGTTGGAATTCACTTCTTTTTACCAAGGATTCAAAATTATTTAAGGGATTAGAACAAGATTCCTATGTTTATTTCGTACATTCCTATTATTTACGAGCTGAAAATAAAGAAGATGTTGCTGCAACAACAGAATATAGTACAACACTTGATGTTGCAGTTGAAGCAGACAATGTGTATGCTTGTCAGTTTCACCCTGAGAAGAGTGGTGACGTTGGTTTAACTATACTTAAGAATTTTGCTAATATTGGGAAGGAGTAGGATATGTTTACTAAAAGAATTATCCCTTGTTTAGATGTACATAATGGTAGAGTTGTAAAGGGGATCAACTTCGTTAATCTTAGAGATGCAGGAGATCCAGTTGAAGTTGGCTATGCTTATGGAAAAGCTGGTGCAGATGAACTTGTATTCTTAGATATTACAGCGTCAAGTGATGCCCGTACAATTAAGATTGATATGGTACGACGTGTAGCAGAGACAGTATTTATTCCATTTACTGTAGGCGGAGGAATTAGAACGGTAGAGGATTTTAAAGTTATTTTACGTGAAGGCGCAGATAAAGTGGCTGTAAATTCAGCAGCTATACAAAATCCGAATCTCATATCAGAAGCAGCGTTAAAGTTTGGAAGTCAATGTGTTGTAGTTGCAATCGATGCTAAGAAAAGAGCAGATGGTAGTGGCTGGAACATCTTTAAAAATGGTGGACGTGTTGATATGGGAATTGATGCGGTTGAATGGGCAATGAAAGCAAATGAACTAGGTGCAGGAGAGATTCTACTTACTAGTATGGATTGTGATGGTACCAAGAATGGTTATGATATAGAACTTACAAAAACAATATCGGAGAATGTCTCCATTCCTGTAATTGCATCAGGTGGAGCTGGTACAATGGAACATTTTTATGATGCTTTGACAGAAGGTAAAGCAGATGCTGCACTTGCTGCATCATTATTTCATTATAAAGAGTTAGAGATTAATGAAGTAAAAGAGTATCTTAGAAGAAGAGATGTGAGTGTAAGGTTATAATTGAATATATATGTGAATAGTTTCGTGTAAAAAAGTGGTTTCCTTTTGGATACCACTTTTTTACTATAGTAAATAGGTAAATATTGCTTTAAATTACAGAAAATGTATAGTATAATAAGTAAGACAATTTATGCCAAATTAGGATTAAATAGTAGATATATAGATTAATGTCAAATATTTACTATTAATATTAAAATAAATTATGATAGACAAGCTTTGAGCTTGTCTTTTTTAGGGGG
>NZ_CBDLAM010000129.1:9570-11938 GCF_965301125.1 Anaerosporobacter sp.
ATATACAATTCCTAAAGAAGATCATTTTTCAACTATTGAATATAAAGTGCTACTGAATCAAAGAGAGAATAATCTCTTAAGATGTTCAAAAGTAACCTGTAATGGGCATCTTCAGCTCGTGTATAATGTGCAACAATTACAATCGTTAAGTGCTGTTGTCCCTGGGTTACCAACATCAAAAATATATTCAATTCTTGCAGAAGTACTAAAAATATACCAATATGTTAAGGAAAATGGTTTCTTGAATGAAAATCATCTTCAGTTAGATTTAGATTTAATGTACATAACATTAGAGCCCTTACAATTATATATGATTTATTGTCCATTCACTTTGGAGATGGATACTAAGGAAGAATTGATTGATGGTTGGCTTTATGAGTTTTTGATCTCAATAACGAAGACGTATGTAGATAAGAATGATAGTGGTGGGATAGAATTGCTAAAGGATTTGAAAAGTAATGCAGTTTCCCTAGAAACGTTAACAACAAGATTAGAAGGAAGATATTTTGAGGAAATATCAGAGGCTAATAGAAAGAGAGAAAAAGAAACGTTAACTACTAAAAAATTAAAATTAGTGCAAAGTAATCCTCAGAATAAATTAATAATACCAATAACCAAGCAAGAGTTTGTGATAGGTAAGAAAGTAGGCACAGTTGATGGGGTTATAGAAGGTAATCCAACAGTTAGTAGAATTCATTGTAAGATTCTTGTTCGTAAAGATGTATATATGATTGTTGATCTTTCGAGTGTGAATGGGACAATGGTAAATGGATTACGTTGTTCTCCTAATATTCCAGTACGGATAAAAAACGGGGACCAAATAACGATATCAGATTTGACATTTAATTTTATTGAAGATAAGTAGGTATGTAAAATGGATCAGATAAAAATTTTATTTGTAGATGTGGATGAAGAATATTTAATGCGACTTGTAATGAAGTTTATTGATGCTTTAGAAGACAAAGTAGATATAACAATGATTACGGAGTTAGACTATCTTAATCAATACTTAGAAGAACCACATGAAATTAATATATTAGTTATTAAGGATAGTTTATATGGGAAACAGTTTGAGCGTTTTTCTATTAACGATGTATACATATTAACTGAAAACGTAAATAGTGATGATAAATTCATAGATGCACGGAATCTTATTAATAAATATTCAAGTATTGGTCATATATATACGAAGATTGCAAGCTTATCTGGATTGGATAAAATAGATACTTCAAATAATCAAAAAGGAAAATTGGTTATGGTATATTCTCCAATTGGAGGAAGTGGCAAGACATATACAGCCCTTGGTATTGCTAGAGCGTTAGCAGACTTAAACAAAAGAGTGTTATATTTGAATGTCGAATCTGTGCAGAATTTCGAATACTATTTGAATGAAAAAGGCTTTTTACCGAAAGAATTTGAACAAGCAATGATTAGACAAGAAGAGAATTTGATCAAAGAATTTAAGAATACGATTAGAAGAGAAGAGTTTGATTACTTACCACCGTTAGAGCAATCTACGATTGCGCTTAACATTACATTATCATCTTACAAACAGTTAATTGCTTCAATCAAGGAACTTAATTTATACGATTATATAGTCGTTGAAACTTCCTCTGAATTTAATCAAGATAATGTTGTCTATATGGGGATGGCAGATAAGGTTATCATAGTGGCATGTCAAGATTATCTATCGACATTTAAATTAGAACGATTCTTAACGAATATTGATTATGTAGGACAAGATAAGTTTAATATAGTTTGTAATTTGTTCGATGACAAGAAGCAAAATTGTTTGACCGATTCAACTAAGAAAAAGGCATATGATATTTTAGAATATATTACAGTGGAAGAGAAATCACAAGATATAGGTAAAACTAGAGATAAATATGTAGAAGGTGGATTTCAAAAAATTGCTTATTATTTATTGTAATAAGCAGTTGTCAAACTCAATATATAATGTTCTCAGTTTTTTGTCTAACATAATTAGCATGAAACACGTTCGCAAAGAAGGAGTAAGTATGGATCAGAATATTATTATTCAATTAAGGTTATGGAAGAAGAATAAAACAATAGATGTTTCTGTACCATGTGATTTAAGTGTAAATGAATTGATTATTGCATTAAATGAAGCTTTTCATTTGAATATTAATAGCAATGATTTGTCACAGTGTTATCTACAAACGGAAAATCCTATTGCTTTATTAAAAGGAAATCGTAGTATTGAGGAATATGGGTTACATAATGGATCCATAATTAATTTTACAAGATAATGAGAGAGGGCAGAGGGGTAAATTGAAAAATTACGGGTATAAGATAATTATTTATAATAAGAAATTGTATCAAGAGATTGATTTAAACGAGACTAAGC
>NZ_CBDLAM010000130.1:0-10197 GCF_965301125.1 Anaerosporobacter sp.
GTGAACTTACTATCCTCATCTTCTGCCCCCAATATAGCATCTAACAACTTATCAACCTCAGAATTTCCACTAGTATTTAATGTAGCATTTCGTATTTTTATCTGCTCAATAGTGCACAGTACAACATACCCCATCAATATAACCAGTCCAAAGATCATGCAGCCCTTTCCTGCAAATAAACCAATAAAAACAAATACAATTCCTAATAATCCGATAACAAAATAACGTATGGCATTTGAAATCATTCCTAGTAAGAACAACGTGATCGGATATTTTCTCTTCATATAATGTTGCTCCTTATATAATTTTATTTTTTATTTTTTATCACAATAAAAAGCTTAATTTACTTATTAGTAGTACTTTCTTAAGTGATCGTTCTGCTATTTTTAAATCTTCTGACTCACCTACTTATATATCTAAATTGGTCGTAAGCCAGCTTCGGTGGATACTAAGGTTTCTCCTGTGAAACATTGTGATAAAAAACTAGCTTGTACAGATAATGCACGAAATTATGCCTTGTCACAATTTCGTGCATATATGCCTCAGGTTTTCAATTAATAGCCTGATTCTTCATCTAATCATAATGCACATCTCCAACTAACTTCTACTATTCTGTAAAATTATGAAGTTTTTATTTTCATAAAATCAAATCCTTTTACTCCAATATCTAATAATTTTTTCTTTAATGTTTCCGAAACAAAATATGGAATATTACTTTCTTTGAGCTTAAACATATCACTATTCTTTATTACGCAAGAATAAATAACATATTTGATAACTGTAGTATGTTCGTATTCTTTTCCTTGACTAACATATTTGAATTTCTTACATAGAGATTTTTTTTCATCCAGTGCTTGTAAAATATTCATACAATGCACTAAATATCCTATCACTATTTCATTTCCTTTATTTACTATTGGAATAAACTCACAAGTACCTATATTACAATCCTCCATTATTTTTTTTACTTTTTCACTAACAATAAGCCATGCTAAATTATTAGCCAAATAATCGAAATTTGATACATTATCTTCTTCAATTGTACAATAAATTCTTTTAATTCCAAATTTTATATTTGAATTCACAGCATATCTGCTAAAACCTAATTCCGCCTCATTAATATTCAATAAAATAGCTTGCGTATCATTTTCATAGTCGTACATTAATTTATAATATTCCATCTCGTCCTCCTATTCCCAAAAAGATTTTCTTAGCATATCTGGATTTTCTTTCACTGTCGTTTTTAAATCTTCAAATATTTGCAAAAATATATTCTTAACTCCATTAGCTATTTCATCAATATACTGTAATTCTTCTAGTATCCATTCATGATATTCGTTTGGATGTCTCCCTTGATGTGGCATTAATTCTTTGTTCCAATCACCATCTAAATCTAATGTATATTTATTTATAATACTCTCAAACTGCTTAGTATATTTTGAACTTTTATTTGATACAAAATGATGTATTTGATTTGGTCTAGAATCTAATCCACCCTCACCATTATTCCCACAATCATTATGCACCAACACCCTCTCGTCAGTAACATAATACGTATGTCCATCTTCTACCTCTAGGTTATATACCTTTACCGCTTCATCTAATTGTTCAACTTCTACTGATTGAACAACCGGGGTAACTCCCTCTTTGGTATGAAGCACATCTCCTTCTTCTAATTCAGAAGCAGAGGTCCAGCCTTTTCCTTCTACATAGAATGGGTGGTTTTGCGTGGTTGTTATCTCATTATCTTCGGTTTCTATATGTACAGCTACATCCGTTTCGCTGACGATAACATTAAGGACTTTCTTAAGTGATTGTTCTCCAGTCTCTGTATCTTCTGACCATACATAGTCACCTACTTGTATGTCTTCAATTGGTCGCAATCCCTCTTCGGTGGAGACTAAGGTTTCTCCGGTGAAACATTGTGAAGAAAAGGTAAATATCATACATACTAACTGCACAAACCTCACAGTTATTTCCAGCGGATTTCCACCCTCTATCGCTTCTTGGATTAGATCTACTTGATCTCCTAATCCAAAGATTGCAAGAACCGGCTTCAATACTACTCCTAGAACTGTATTACACATACCATTTAGCAGTATTCCAACTGCAACGCCTTTGGCAATTGCAAATATTAAGTCACCAATCGTTCCTTCACCTATGATTACATTACGAATCTGCATAGCTACATCATATACTGTGCATACAACATTTGCCCACTTTAGTATTCGCATAAATGTTGCACATTGCGTCATCGAATTCAATGTGGATTGAATCGTCTGTGTTACTTGTAGCTCCATTATTGAAAAATTACCCGTAGGATCCGAATACACCACTGGATTTGCATTAGCATACAAGTACTTATGAAGAGTTATTGGGTCAGAGTTGCTACCACTATAGCTATCCATACTGATAAAGGTTCCCATACTTGGGTCCATGTATCTTGCTCGTAAGTAATACAATCCTGTACTTGCATTGTATTGCTCTCCTACATAGAGATAATCATTTTCTGTGGTACCAGTCTTACTTAATAGATTTCCATATGCATCGTACTCATAGGTGTCTGTTACTGTTCCTGCTTGGTCTGTTAATGCTCTTACACTTCCATGTCCATCGTACACATAATAGTAACTCTTAGAATCACGTTCCATACTAAGTAGTTCTTGTCCCCTAGTATAGTATGCTTGTTCCTCTTTATCTGCTGTACACTCGGCTACTACCTGAGCTAGTTCACCACTTGTGTCTACAACATAATAAATTAGAGCTTCTTCATTAATCGTCTTTGTGATTCTGTTACCAGCATAATCATATGTATAGGATTCAATGGTTACATCGTTTCCTTTTTGAATGGTCGCTTTTAGTAAATGTCCCGCTTCATCGTAGCTATAATCAACATTCTTATCACCGGATTGTTTGATTAAGTTTCCATTATCATCGTATACATTTGTAATGATACCTTGGCTACTTTCTTCTACTATAAGTTGGTTAAGTCCATTATACTCGTATGTTGTAGTACCTTCAACAATATTAGTATCGTCAGATTCGACGTCTGCTAATTTCGAAATATCACCTTTAACTGTTACCTTTTTCGTACTACGATTACTTACTTTATCGTATGTATACTCATTGGTTAACGTAGCTTCATCTACTTGAATTTTCTCTGATACCAAGCGCAACAATTTGTCATAGGTATATTCTGTAATTGTTGTTTCGTTGTTTGCAGTTTCTTCTATTTTAGTACGTTCTCCTGCATTACCTAGTGTATATTCGTATTTTGCAATGGTATTGCCATCTTTATCGCATACCCACTCTTCTTTCAAACGTTGGCATGCATCGTAGGTGTAAGAAACAACCACGCCATTTGCATATGTTAGTGTTGTTCGATTCCCTAATTCATCATATTCATAGACTGTTGCCTGTCCATTTCGATCAACTACTCTTGTAACGCGGTCTAACAAATCATACTCATAATTCGTACTACCATAGGAAGTTTTGAATTCACTCAATCTGCCATATTCATCATATATATACTCTAGACTATTGCCTATACTGTCTACTTTTTTACTTAATCGACCATATGAATCATAGTTATACGTAATCACACCTGTTTTATCTTCTACTTGAACTAATTGGTGCTTATCATTGTATTGATACTTCGTGATATTATCATTAACTTTCGTTTCAATTAAGTAATCCATAGCATCATAGGTATATTCAGTTTCATTACCTGCATAATCCTTGTAATTTGTAACATTTCCTGTGGCATCGTATTGATAGGTTCTTGTTTTTCCTAATGAATTCTTCAGTGTCTTAACTCTACCAACTTCGTCATATTCATAGGAAGTTACATTTCCATTGGCATCTTCCACACGTATTAGATTACCATTTGTATCATAAGTATACTGATAGCTGCTGCCATAAGCATCGGTCACTTTTATTAAACGATCTGCTCCATCATATTCATAAAGTGTTTCATTACCATACTGATCTTTTTGTACTGTAATACGTCCTCTAGCATCATAAACCGATTCAACTCTTACGCCATCTGCATATGTTACTTTCGTACGATTTCCATTATCATCGTAATCATATGTAGTTGTATTATTCTTCGCATCTATAACTTTTACTAGCTTAGAACTTTCATTATATTCAAATCTTGTTGTATTTCCTAAGCCATCTGTTATAGCTGTGTTACGATACATGGAATCGTATTCATATGATGTTATTGAACCTGTGGTACTTGTACTAGATACAACATTACCTACCGCATCATACTCATAACTTTGCTTCGTTCCATCTGGATATAGCATACTACTGATACGATTTAATTTATCATATGTCATTGTTACCGTTAGTCCTAATCGGTCAGTAGCTGTGATATTATTTCCGTTTGCATCGTAAGTAAATGCTTCGAATGTTCCATCTGCATAAATTGTCTTAACCATATTACCACGATCGTCATACTCATACTTCGTTCTTCGACCTTTGGCATCGACAGAAGCAACTTGATTATTCTTATCATCATATTCGTAAGTAGTGATATTTCCTGCATTATCAATACTTTGTACAATATTATCCGCATCATCATACGAATAGTAACTTGTGAATTCTAGGTTTTTGTCCCCTTCTTGTCTTTTAATTGAAACACTAATACAACGATCCTTCTCATCATACGTATAATAAGCTGTGTTGCCTGCTCCATTGGTTGTAGAAGCCACATTGCCTTTGGAATCGTATGTTACCGTTTGATAAACTCCAATGGCATCCACAATTCCAGTTAATTTTCCATCATTGGAATAACTATATTTTGTTTCATTTCCTTCTGCATCTGTTACCATGGATAGACGATTATTATCATCATAAGAAACTTCTAATAATTTCTTATCTAATAGTGAAATGCTGGAAATATAATTTTCTTGCGTATATGTTCCATTCATTACAGTTCCATCTGCTGTAATCATGGAGGTCATATTTCCCGAAGCATCATATTCATACTTTGTTACATTTCCTAATGCATCTTTTCTTTCAGTAATATTATTGTCTTTATCAAAAGTACTAACCGTCTTATTCCCATAAGCATCGATTTCCTGAATAATATTTCCATTATCATCATACGTATAAACCGTGGTATTACCATTCCGATCCTTAATGGCTTGGGTTCTTCCCTCGATATCATACTGGTATTCAACCCTGTTACCTTCTGCATCAATTGTAGCGATTAATCTTCCGTTCTCATCATATTCATTTCTAGCTACTGCTACACCTGTAGGATCAAGGATTGCTAATAAATTATGCTGCTTATCATACTCGAATGATACGGTGCGATTGGCACTGTCTGTAACTTCCTTAAGATTTCCATCTTCGTCATAACTATAGGTAGTTACATTCCCATATGGGTCCTGTGCTTTCGTTACACGTCCAATGCTATCTCTCGTTAAGAGAACACTCTTGCCATTCGATGCTTCATATCCATTCTGAGTTACTTTAATTACATTATCATTATTATCTACAATCTTAGTAACACCACTACTAGCATCTAGGTATATCTCTATTCCATCTTCGTTAGTAAGCTTATACTTAGCCAAATCATAAATGGATTCATCATAGAATATTGGTGTTCCACCTGATATCCATGCAGCATTGTCTCCTACTAACTCTAATTTTACTTTCGGGTTTGTTACACATTTGAAGCCAAATTCAACTTCTTGAATTGGTACTAATGCTTTTCTTTCAGGAGTAAATGTTACCTTAAAGCGATCACTTGTACCATCACCATAATTGACAATGATATCGTGTGGTATTGTTTCTTCAAAAGTATATCCAGTACTTAAACCACTGCCTGTTTGAACCATCTGATAGCCTTCGTAGATCTCATTGGTCTCAGTAAGAGTCATTCCCTGCATGCCTAAGGTCCAACCATATCCAAAGTCTCCGACTGATTTGTTTCTACTATCGTACATACGATTTACATTAACCGTTGTTCCTCCAATGGCAGCAGTAATATCCGTAAATCCAATGGACATATTTCCTACTTTAAGATTACCTTCTACGATATACTCCCTAGAAATCCTAACTCTAGTTCCACCTTTATCAACCGCAGTAAGCCTTACTTCATAGCGCCCATTCATTAATTTGGTGGTATCAAGTACACCTAGAACCTCATTCTTCTTTGGTTCTTTTGATTCCACAAGTAACTGATATTCTGTATCGCCTTCCATACGGTATTCTAGTTTATAGTAATCAAGTTCCTTATCATCATATGCATTACCAACTATGTCTGTTGGCACAGTTAAAACAGAATCTGCATCTGGAGAAAGGATAGCTGCTGTTGGTGCTACCGTATCTTGTGAATCATAGAAGATACAGTTAGCCTTTGCAGACACTGTTACTCCATCCTCTGTAAGTGCAGTTGCAACTACTTCTATATTTTCTGCTTTATCATGAGTAAAAGTAAACACACTACTTGGATTATCAATTTCTTCTCCACCAACTGTTACACTAAGAGTATCTTTTTTGATTCCTTGTGGTATCGATACTTTTCCTTGTACCTCTTTACCTACTGCTGCACGGTCCGTAGAAAGTGTGACAGCAAATTTTCCATTCTCTATATCTGAGTAATCTGAGGTTTTACCTGAATCCCCCTTAGTCTCATCATTTCCCTTTTGTATTACTTCATGTGTAACTTCTTGTTGACCAATTGTATACGTGATAGTTGCTATTACTGTTCTACTGTTACCATATTCATCCGTTGCCTCTATCTTAAGCTTATATTCTCCACTTTCTAATCCTTCTGTTGGAATCGCCACTATAGAATCATTAATAATTGGATCTTTTCCAGTGGTAAGAACCTTATAGTCTTCACTATCTGACTTAGCTAAACTAATTGAATATTCCTTTAAGCTTTGATCATCGGAAATTGATCCTAATACTTCAATATCACTTAATTCCTCAGAAAGTCCAACATTCGTAATCTCTATATTCGGCGCTTGTGTATCTGCTATTACAGAATTTTCTTCAGAGCCCTTTATATAAGAAAATGCTCCTGTTGCTTCCACTGTACCTAACTCTTTTGTAGTGGCGAATAAGGTAACAATATACTTCTCGTCCTCTAGTTCCTCAACTGGAATCGTTGCAATTAATTGATCTTCCATTGCTTCTTTGCCTGAGGCAATACTCTTACTATCTGATTTTCCTTCTTGATCACGATATTCCACTCTATATTCCACGAATTCATCATCAGTGACAATCGTTCCATAAATCTCAATATTCTTCTTATCTTCCGAAAGACCAATATCTGTAATTCCTGCTTTAAGAGAAATCTCCTTAGTCTCAGTAATTCCTGAAGAGATGTATAATTTCATTCCATAATAACTAAGATTACCTGCTTCATCTTCTGCAGTAATCAAAATATCATAAACACCCTCTACAAGTTTCGAGATATCTAACTGTCCTAATTCTCCATCTTCAATCTTATCCGTTCCCTGTGCAACTATAGTATAGCTTTCCTCTCCATCTTTGCGATAGCCGATGGAATATTGTTTTAATTTGGTTTCATCCTTAATCGTACCAATAAAATTGATATTAAATCCAAGATCTGTATCTGCATTTGGTGATGTAATTTCAATGGTTGGTGCAATTTTATCCGATGAATCAACCACTTGAATCGTTTTCTCAAGTTCAGAGGAATTCCCATAGATATCTACAGCCTTTGCTGTAATGACAAGGGTTTCTCCTTCTACTGGATTTAAAATTACTCTTCCAAATGTACTTAATTGCTTTTCTCCGTTAATGTACATTTCAAAGGTGTCCACTCCATAATTATCAATGGCATAGCCTTCAATATGGATTTCTTCTCCAACTTGGTAAACCTCTTTTGCTGTATTAATAAAGATTTCTGGAGCTTCTTTATCATCTACATCTTCATTTTGTTTAAACTCGCTGGTCTTAACGATGGCAATAGCAGGTTTACTGTAGATTCCCTCTACATCACGAACGATATATTTGATTAAATACGTTTCGCCTACGTCCACTTTATTAGGAAGTCGTCCCTCTGTCCACTCCCCATCCTTTATGTTCTTGTAATAGAATAACTCTTCTCGAATTCCTTTACTCTTATCACTTGGGTGATCCTTATCTTCCGATGTATAACTTGCTTTCACTGTGCACTTTGTCTTATCAGAAGTGTCTTCTAGAACCTCAACTTCTACATCAGCCGTTGGTCTTGTTTGAACACACAAAAGTCGATCATATTCTTTTTGTCCTGACCAATGACGGTATTCATCTAACGCATCATTATCACCAACTGGGTTATCACGTACTCTAAGTCTAATTGCATAGGCACCAGTTTGATTGAACTGAGTAATTGGTTCCGTTGCTTCTTTAATTATTAATTGTGGCTCTTCATTCGATTCACCAAACACGGTTGGGTCATATTCGTATTCCCAATTTTCTTCGTATTTTTCATCATTCTCTGCATCAGAGTAATATCCGATATAGCTAATGGTATCGTCAGTTGATATGTAATCTTTTATCGTATAGTCTTTAGCCAATATACTATCCAAAATGTACTGATTTACATTGTCCATTGACGATTCTAGACTATCATTCTCCAAGAACATACCTCCAGTTTGAGAGGTGTTAAGAAGACTCAAGTACTGATTTTGGTTCTTTGTTGTTCCAAGACCTACAAATGGAGCTTCATTCTCAAGTAGTGCTTCTGCAATGCTTGCTAACTTCTCACCCTCTTCTAGTTCTGGTACAGAATCGTTACTTAGATTAATTACAAAATGGCTTGCATTCTCTCTCCACTCAAAACCATTAATAATGTCAGAAAGTGCACTTCCTTTCACTGTTTGCATGGTAATATTCTTAAAAGTAAAATAAGATTGTTGACTACAAGCATGACTACCATGACTGATAATTGGCCCAAAACCGTATCCATAATTATTGTCAGGCAAAACATAACTATCAATAAGTGTCTTATCCCCATCAAAAACTGAAATAGTCTTGGCATCTACCACTATTTTCAGATGATGATTTGCATATACATCATTGATAGAGAAGGTTCTTAATAATTTTCCTGCATTCTGTACATAGCTATAAGAACCATTTCGAAAACCAGTTAAATTATTGCAGTCTATCTGTACAAGTTTTAAACCAGATTGCGTAATTAAGATACAAAAACCTTTTATGGTATTCTTTTCTTCCGAAACTGTAGTGTTGAATAAGAAACCTCCGCCTTCCATACTATGCCAGTCTGTAGCATCTCTTTGGATGTCGAATTCAAATATCTTCTGTCCTGCATTATCATCTGCTACATAAAGGAAGTCTTTCAAAGGAGCTACGGAATATCCTAGCATCTTAATATCTGCTTTATCATAAATAATATGTTTTGATAATGTAGGCAAATAACTATCCTTATAGTTATAGTGGTCATATTCCTTCCAAGCAAATTGATCATGTGCAGTTAATGTTGAAGTATATACCGTACTGATTTTGGCATCGATACCTTTATCCTTTAACGTTTGTTCTAACTCTTTAATCTTATCACTATAAGTATTGATTTTATCTATCTCTGCATTACCGATTGTAAATACTATGTCCGCAAACTTCTTTTTCTCAATATCTAAAGTTGCCTCTGGCGCAGTATTTATAATTTCAAGACTCTTATCAGTATCTTCCATATCACTGGTATTGCCGCGTAGATAATCTGCATCTGTTAGAAGTTTAGGAATGGTATCTTCAAAATATTCCTTAACTTCTAATTCGATTTTATACTTACCAACTTTCTTGGTTTCGTATGATAATTCTGTTGTTTCACCGGTAATTGTATCTAGAATTTCAGCTTTATCATAAATGCCATCATTATTTGCATCATAATAGATTGTCCAAGTACGATTCGATATGGTATCATTATCTAGCGAATAAGATAAATCTTTCGCTTTAATAGTTGCAAGCCCTTCTTCATTTCTTTTATATTCTTTATTTTCTAGTTCAAACTTAGCAATTGGAGGAAGATCCTCTATAATGGTAAGCTCTTTTGTCTCTGTATATACTATATTTCCTCGTTTTACTTCTATTTGTACAACGTAATTTCCTGCTTCTTTAAACAGCAACTCCTTTTTCAAATAAGTAGAAGCTTCTTCATCGATACGATATAGTTCATCGGCTAATTCATTATCTTTATATATTTTCCAA
>NZ_CBDLAM010000130.1:10207-11371 GCF_965301125.1 Anaerosporobacter sp.
ATTCATACCTGTTTTTCAATAATTTTTTCGTTTAAATTTAAATTATTTGCAATCACATATACTGTTCCATTTGGGGCATATAGTATTGCATTCATGTTAATTTCAGAGCCATTTAACGTGATGTCACCATTTTCAGCGCATAATAAAATCCTTGAATCATCTGGTGTTGAAACTGAGCCAACATTATAGGTAATGGAGTCTTCACTATAGATGATTCCCTTTCCAAGAAATTCTGTCGCATTAAATGTGGTTCGTCCATTCACATAAATAGGATTGATAATCGCTACACGATTGCTCTCAAACGTTTTATTGCTGTCATATACTTTGGCCGTATCCTTGATATGCTCATAAACTTCTTTCGTTATATCGGGCATATCAATCGAAGTGGCATTCTCCTCTTTCTTCCCAATCTGAAGACTACCTTCTTGGCTTGATGTATTCGTTGTAATTGCTCCACAAGCTTCTAATTCCCCGGTTATTTCCAATGAAGTTCCTTGGTAATAAAAATCTTTATTAGTATGTACGTCCCCAGTAATACTTGTCTTATATGTATATAGAGATAAGTTCTGGCTTCCACCTGCGTATAGGGCATATCCCAGACCACTCCATTCCTCAGGCAATACAATATTCGTTCCTGGATTGCTTCCTCCAGGTGTCCCCGGTTCATCATCGTCATTTTCTGTTCTGTCCTTGTCACATATTAATGTCATGTCGCTTGGTGCAACAGGCTTTGCATTCTCCCCAAGTCCAGTAAATCCAAAACTTACACTTCCTCCAACTGGAATAGAAGCATTATCTTCCTTGGCTATGATACTATAGTTTTTATCTTCACTAGATCCTATCTCAGCACTCCATATGTTTGAAATCTCAGCATCATACTCACACTGAATTTCCCAGTTATCAATAATCTCTTTTCCAGTATTTTTGATAGTGATATTAATATTAGCGTAATTTTCCCATGTATTTACCTCTTTGTATATAATTTCGTAATCATCTTGCGTATAAGTAGTTTCTGTTCCATCATCATTTGTTGTAGCTTTAGCAAATGCTCTCTCTGGTATTGACCCTACCACAGTAGAAATGATTAATAAAAGTGCAAGCACTCTACACCATGTAGGCCTTATAAATCCCCTAGTCTTTGTTTTACCTCTCATAGTACTCCTC
>NZ_CBDLAM010000131.1:0-11305 GCF_965301125.1 Anaerosporobacter sp.
ACACTATATTCCTGTTTATAAATGCTATCGGCAAGTCTCAGTCTCTTTCAATGCTTTTACAATTTCTTTTTTGTAAATATTAGCACAGGATTTTTAGAAACGCAAGTAGATTTTTCAAAACTTTAATAAATTAGTTTTTTTATTAATATTTTATGTAATATCGCTTCTTTGTTTTAATATAGTAAAGCGTTATTTCGACAGATTGGGTGAATTAGACCGTTGCAAAACGTCAATTGAGTAAACAAACTATAATATAAAACCAAATGCATTGAAATGCGACATCAAAAAAACAACTTTTTTATCTGTGCCATTTTGTGAACATACATATATGTTCGCAAAATGACATTCAGCGCAAAAAAGTTGTTCTTTTGCAACATCCACTTTATCTCATTATTTAATTGTCATTGTCTTTTTGAATCCCGTCTCACTAGTAAATAATTTCTTATAAGCAGATACTTTTGAAGCTGGTACGTCAAAAACTTCTTTGCTGTCAATTCCACTATTTGCTTGTGATCCATCTGATGTTAGCTCATTAGTCTTGATTTTTATTTTCTTCAATTTCATGCAATCTTTGAATACGTTATCACCAATAGCGGTTACACGATATGTCTTACCTTCGATTTTTACAGTTTTTTCAATTGTAATAGAAGATACATCTTTATCATCAACACCAACTACTGTTACAGTACCGTTGTTATTTCCATCAACACTCTTCGTAATGATGTACTGGATTCCTTTTACTGTATATGCCTTAGTTGCCACTTCTTTACCTGTTTTTGTTACTGTATATTTTGCAATCTGTCCATCATAGAATTCAAAAACAAAAGTAATATCACCATCTACTACAGATTCATCCGCAAAGAATTTATCCTTAATTGTTATTGTGGAGTCTGTATAATTAGGTAGATAACTGTAGCTAAACTCGATATATTTCCACCATGATGAGTGTGGTCCAACTTTCTTGTCATTCTCTAAAGCATACATTCTTCTTACTTTACTTCCATTAAAATCAACTGGAATAACTAGAGAGTCTGCTGTTCCTACTACATTTCCAAATTCAGGTGTTTTACATTTTACTAAATATTGATGCCAATCCGCACCACTAGAGAATTGGAATACCAAATCAGCAATGGTTCCTTCTTTATCTGAAGCTAATTTCTTATATGCTTTTGCTATATATTTCTTCTTAATAGTCACTGTTGCAGTCTTTTGATCGTATGTATAGTCAGTGCCTTTTTTAAGCCCTTTAATGTTTACAAATGTATTATCATTCAATGTTAATGGTATCTTTACTTCCTTGATATTTTTATCATTAAAATAAATTGTATCAAGTCCTGTTGCATAGGAAGATCTTTCTCCTTTGATACATGCTTCTATCATCTTACCTACGTTCTCTTTTTTCCATGAATAAGCTTTTGTATCATTACGATTAATACCAGAACCATTGTCCCAGAACATTAGGCAAGTATTGTAATCTCTTGCCTTTTTATTTATGTACTCGTAGTATTTTAATTCTTCTCCTTGCTGATTTACTTCCATTCCTGCATCATAACCTAGTAAACCATATTCACCAATAAGAACACCAATACCTTTATCGATAAATGTATTCTTTACTACATCGAACATAGTATCAATTTCAGCTCTTGGAGTATCCCCTTTTCCTTCATTGGTTTCTTCATCGAATCCAGTAAGTCCAAGGTTAGCACTAAACATCCAGATGCTATAATAATGAACCGTAGCAATGATATTCTCATCATTTAACTTAGCAATGAAATCGTAAAGTTCCTTACTTTTCTCTTGTTGGAAATTTGTATTCATTGTAGGCATAACAATCATACGTGTTGCATTATTTCCGCCTGATTTACGAATACATTGATAAGCAGCCATATTAATTTTATCTAATTTTTGTTGTGCAGTACAATTATCACTATCTGAAAAGCCTGGTTCATTGATTGTCTCAAAAGACACTTTGTCACCCTCATCTTTTAGATAAGTTGCAAGTTGAGTCCAAATTTGAGTGTACTTTTGATATTCCATTGAATTTTCATTGCCATCCCAGGCATTTAGCCATGACCAAGCATCTCCATGAAGGTCAACCAATACGTAAAAACCTTCATTAACAGCCATATCGACTACTTCTTTGTAACGAGCTAACCAACCTGCATCAATCACATATTTGCCATCTTTCTCTGTGTAACGTGATTGAATTGTAATTGGCATACGGATACTTTGAAATCCATTTGCTTTAACAGCTTTTAAAAGCTCCTTGGTTACTTTCGGATTACCCCAAGCGGTTTCTCCGCCACCTAAAACAGGGTTGTCCGCATTAAAACCTTCAAAAGTATTTCCTAGGTTCCAACCACTTCCCATAGCTTTTACATAAGCTATCGAACGTGAATCCGTTTTTTCTGTGTTTACCGCTGTTTCAGCGCTTACTTTTTTTCCGATTACCCCAATACTTTTAATTAAGCAAGCTAGAGCGCATACGATCGCCACAATCTTTCTAACTTTTTTTGCCTTTCCCATACCTTACCTCCAATTTACATATTAATTACAATTACATTCTATTATTATATAAAAATAATGAAAACATTATAAATCAGAGGTAAAATACTATACAAATTATACATATTAATTACAGATAGTTACTAATATTACTATTATTTATTCATATCTTCAACTTCACTAAATGGCAATAATTCAGCCGGGGTATCTTCGCACTTACGCAATACTTTCTCATAGTACTTCATATCACACCATCTTCCCAATTTATATGCGGTACGTGATAAACAAGCAATTTCCTTAAACCCACGTTTTAGATGAAACGCTTCGCTCTTTTCATTAGGTGAATCAATTAACGCATATACTTTATAAACTCCCTGCTTATATAAATTATCTATAATAGAAGTATATAATCTACTTGCAATTCCACTTCCATGATATTCTTGCTTAATATAAATCGAAATCTCTGCTCCCCACTTAAAAGCTGCACGTTCCATATGTTGCGAAGCATAGGCATAGCCTACAATTTCACCTTCCAATTCACACACAAGGTATGGATAGAATTTAATAACCTTACGTATTCTCTCTTGAAATTCTTCAAGCGTAGGTATCTCATATTCATATGTTATTGTCGTGTTAAGAAGATAAGGCGAATACACCGCAAGAATACCTGCTGCATCTTCAATTGTTGCAGTTCTTATTGTAAATTTATCAACTATTTTATTATCCATTATTTCGTCCTTCTTAATTTTAAATTTATATATTATTCACTTCTTTATAAATTTTGTATTAAAGCCTTTTGTGGTTACTTTTTTATGCTTTTATATCAACAAAGTAAATAAGCAAAACTCTTAATAACCTTCACTCGCTTCTTAGCTACGTACTATGACTAAGAAACGATAGCGAAACATCTATAGTACTTCTTAGTGGGTACATAGACAACATAGGAAGGCGAGCCATGGACGGCGAGCCAGACTTCGCTGAGGCAGGATGCCGAATCGAAGTCGTTTCCGTATCATTTTGGACACCTAACTTGTACACACTTAGAAGTACTTAGATGTGTAGCGTGTTTTGTGTCATAGTACGTAGCTAAGAAGCCATGAAAACGTCTATAGAGTTTTGCATCACAACTTAAAAACATAAAAAACAGATACAAAATGTATCTGTTTTTACTATCTTACTATCTATTATGATATTATAATTTTTTGATTCTTTCAATTGCTTCTACTGTATTCTCGTAAGAACCGAATGCAGTAAGACGGAAATATCCTTCTCCACTTGGTCCAAATCCTGAACCTGGCGTACCTACAACATTTGCTTCTTGTAATAAATAATCGAAGAATTCCCATGAAGTCATCTTATCTGGAGTCTTTAACCAGATATAAGGTGCATTCACACCACCAGATACTGTGTATCCAGCACTTGCAAGTCCCTCACGGATTACTTTCGCATTATTCATATAGTAAGCGATTTGTTCCTGTGTTTGTTTCTTTCCTTCTTCTGTGTATATAGCAGCACCTGCAGCTTGAATGATATAAGGAGCACCATTGAATTTCGTACCATGGCGTCTTGCCCATAAGCTATTAAGTGTTACATCACCAGATTTTAATTCTTTCGGAATAACAGTGAATCCAAGTCTTGTACCTGTGAAACCAGCATTCTTAGAGAAACTTCTAAGTTCGATTGCACAAGCCTTTGCACCTTCACATTCATAAATAGTATGAGGAACATCATCTTCAGAGATATATGCTTCATAAGCTGCATCATAGATAATGACTGCGCCTACTTTAAGAGCATAATCAACCCATTTTTGTAACTCAGCTTTATTAATTGTAGAACCAGTTGGATTGTTAGGGAAACAAAGATAGATAATATCTGGCTCTTCTGTTGGTAATTCAGGAGCAAAATTAGTCTCTGCTGTACAAGGCATGTAAATTACATTACTCCATCTACCAAGTTCAGGTAAATACTCTCCTGTTCTACCTGACATCGCGTTCGTATCTACGTATACTGGATAAACAGGATCACATACAGCAATCTTGTTATCAACATCGAAGATGTCACCTATATTACCAGAATCACTCTTCGCTCCATCACTGATGAAGATCTCATCTAATGCAATATCTACACCACGAGTCTTGTAATCATTCACAGCAATTGCTTCTCTTAAGAATTCATATCCAAGGTCAGGTGCATACCCTTTGAATGTCTCTTGTTTTGACATCTCATCAACCGCTTTATGCATTCTATCAATAACAGCTGGTGCTAATGGTAATGTTACATCACCAATACCAAGACGGATAATTCGTTTCTCAGGGTTTGCAGCTGTGAATTCGCTTACTTTTTTACCAATTGTAGAAAATAAATAACTACCAGGTAATTTTAGATAATTCTCATTAATCTTGTACATTATGTAGCCTCCTTAAATATATTCTGTATTTTTGTTATTTTACTCTATACTCTGCATTTATGCAATGTATTTTCCCAAATTGAATAGCTACAATTCGCAATTCGCATTACCTGAATTTCTTACATTAAACATAATATCATCTGTGCAGTTTCTACTATATTCGTTCCACTATCCATACTAGTCTTTTGAATATATCGATGCGCCTCTTCCTCTGTCATGTTGTTACGATCCATGAGCAATCTTTTAGCTTTCGATATAATCTCCTTTTCCTCTTGTGTCCTTTGTTTTGGCTTCTCTCTTAATTTTCTCCTTCGTCTTGTATAATTATACGTCATCATTTGAATCGTATTTAATAAATCTTGTGTCTTAATCGGTTTCCCAAGACAAACAATATCATTATTAATACAATCTTCAAACTTAGTAGGTGAAGCAACTAATAGCATCTCAAAACCCTTCGGAAGGTAATTATGTAAATCGCTATAAAACATATCTGTAAAACGATACGCGCTAATAACAATACCACCATCTAAATCATTAGCTGTGGCTATTACTTGCGCTCCCGTTGTACATGTTGCATCTACCTCATATCCATTCCGTATTAAGACATTCTTTATTACCTTCGCATCATCTATTTTAGGAAATGCAATTATTAAATTAAGCATATGTTTGTCTCACCTCCAACCTATACAACCGGCACATTATACCCCCTATGGAACCCGGTTACATGGTTAGATGCGGTATAAATACTGCTCAACTTCCCATGCTGTTACTTGGGAACAATAATCGCTCCATTCTTTCCTCTTAGCTTTAATAAAATTCATAACAAGTTGTTTACCCAAAACACTCTTAATGAATTCATCCTCTTCTAAAGCTTCAATACTATCAATTAAAGTTTTAGGAAGACGTTTGATATCTTTATTGAACTCCTCGTTCTTGATTGCATCATTCGGAAGTGCCTCTGGCATCTCTTCTTTATTACGAATACCCTCTAAACCAGCAGCAAGATATAATGCTAGCACTAAATATGGGTTTGCAGATGAATCAGGAGAACGAAGTTCAATCTTACTCTCATCATCAATATCATTTGGTACACGTATACTTGCATTTCTATTATGTACAGACCAACTGTTATAAGTAGGTACATTATAATTTGGTACAAGACGTTTGTATGAATTAATGATAGGATTTGCAATCGCAGTAATTGCAGCATTGTGCTTTAATACACCTGCAATAAACCATTTTGCTTCATCACATAATTCTTCCTTATCTTCAGCGCCACAGAATATATTCTTACCGTCTTTTAAAATTGACAATAAGATATTCATTCCAGATCCTTTAGAATCATTCATTGGTTTTGGCATAAATGTAGCATGTAAACCATGACGTTTGGCAACAATTCTAACAACCATACGAAACGTCATAATATTATCTGCTGCATTAAGTGCAGTATCATATTGGAAATCGATTTGATGTTGAGATGCGCCAGCTTCATGATAAGAAGCTTCTACTTCAAATCCCATATCTTCTAATGTTAATACGATCTCTCTACGTACATTTTCACCTAAATCAATCGGTCCGATATCAAAGAATCCACCCTTTTCCTCTGTATTCGCAGAAAGTTTACCATTCTCATCTGCTTGGAATAGGTAGAATTCACATTCTGAGCCAACTTCGAATGAATAGCCCATCTCTGCTGCTTGATCAATTATTTTCTTCAGAACGTAACGGCTATCTCCTTCAAATGGAGTACCATCTTTTTGACATACATCACATAGGAATCTGGCTACTTTTCCTTGTTGAGGTCTCCAAGGAAAAATCTCGAATGTATCAAGTACTGGATGAAGATATAGATCTGACTTTTCATTGCTTGTGAATCCTTCAATCGCAGCTCCATCAAATTTACACTGATTATTTAAGATTTTTTCTAACTGGCTCGTTGTAATTGCCATATTCTTTAGCGTTCCGTAAATGTCTGTAAATTGGAGACGTATAAACTCTACATCTTCTTCTTCAACTAATTCAATAATATCTTGTTTGGTATATTTACTCATTCTTACGCCCTCTCTTCCTTTTTGGTATCTGTCTGACCAAGCGATATACTTACCTTCCTACACAGAAAATATTTATTAATTTTCTTACAAAAAATGGGCGTAGGAGTTCATATAAGAACACCTTTGCCCTAATTAAGTTAATAATAACAAGTGATGAAATATTTGTCAATGGGTAACTCCAAAGGTGAATTGCATAATTCGATGTTTCTGGATCCAGGAAACTGCATAATCAACAATATCTCTTTGTCTCATAAATGTGATCATTCCATTTCCTAGCTGCACCTTATTAACCCTGCATTCAGCTTCAAAACTCTCTCCGATTTGATCAAAATCTTCACCATCTACAAATAAAGTTTCGTATGCCTTCCATACCCGTTTCCCGTTTTCCATAATAGCACTATGTTCTATACAATTATGCTTTCCAGGATATTCAGCTCTAACATCAGCCAAATGAATAGATGTATTCTTATCATAGCCTACTCCAATTAACAATACATATCCATCAAGGTCATATAATTTCCCAATTGGAGAGTCCTCTCCAAAAATGTTTGAAAGATCATGATTCTGTGTCAGGTAACTAGCATATTTTCCATATGCCGCCACCGAACGTGCTGGATGATTGCTTCGTACAGTTCCAGGCCATTTTCGAAACATCTCTGCCACAGCTCCCATCGTATTGGTCGGCGTAATATCTTCGTTATATGCAGGCCAATTGTCTCGTATAATCTGCCACCACTCTTCTGGTTCTTCCCAGTGAACTCCGCAGGAAGGATCAAGGTTCTTCCATGATTGAGTTGGCATCATAATAGTTCCTGTTTCTCCTACACTTTCCATCAACGCCTCAATGACAGTCTGAGCACCTCCACATACAAATCCAAGTTTACTAAGTGATGTATGTACCATAATTGATTGTCCTTGTTGCACTCCAACTGTTTTTAATGCAGACAATATGTCTTGTTTTAATACTAATTTTCGTTCCATAATATGTACTCCTTTTCTTTATTATTATAATATTATTTAACCGCTTTAAGACTTTGCATCCATTTCTTTTTCTGAAATATTACAACAGATATACCAAATCGAATACATTCTTCTAATGAGAGAATGAAATATACATAAGGAATGGACAGTTTTAGAACAAATGCAGAAAGCAATCCCAGTGGCACACCAAACACACAGGTTCCAATCAAATCAATAAGCATGACATACTTGGTTTTACCTCCACTTCGTATAATTCCGCCACCCAAAATCATGTTTAGTACTTTGAAAGGTGCAATAACCGCATATGCAATCAATATCTGCTTTGTAAGTAATTTTACTGACTCTTCCACTTGATAAATTTTAACATAATATGAGCTAGTTGTAACTATTAGTAGGGATAGAATTAAAGAGCCAATAAATCCGTAATAAATCAACTTTTTAGAGGCATTGTAAGCCTCATCGTACTCTTTGTTTCCAAGCTTTTTACCGATAATGACACTAGCTGCCTGTGACAAGCCACAAAGTGCTCCAATCATCAATCCTTGAATCGGATTTATCAAAGTCATTGCCGCACTTGACTCTGTTCCAAGATTTCCATAAATACCAGCATAAACATTTTCGCCAAGACTCCACATAAACTCACAAACCAAGATTGGGAGCAACATATTAGCATATTGTTTCCAATTGAATTTGACTTTGATCTGTCTGTTATCCTGGCTGTTTACAAGATAATCTCTATACTTCAAAAGTAGTACTAACATAAACAAGAAGTTAACCACTTGTGATACCACAGTTGCAATTGCCGCACCATCAGGACCCATTTGCGGAAAGCCAAATTTACCGAAAATTAAAATATAGTTTAAACCAGTATTTAAAATTGCTGCAAAGATGCTGGTGTAGAGAGGCAATGAAGCCTTTTCCATACAACGGAACATTGTTGAGAGCAATGTTGCGCCAGCCATTGGAAGAAACGTGCCAGCAATGATTGCAAGATAACTGGATGCTACAAGCATTGTGTTGTTGTCCTTGGTATACAAGCCCATTATCTGCTTATTAAACACAATACATAAGACGGTAAAACAACTTGCTAATCCAACTGCTAAAAGCAGATTCAAAAAGAAGCTTCTTCGTACTTCTTGTTTATTCTTTTGTCCCATATATTGAGATATCATAATTCCTGCTACTGCACCTATCGCTGATACCAAAACAGAAAAGATCGACGAAAATTTACCTGCTAAACCGACACCAGCTACGCTGCCACTGCCTAGTTGACCAATCATAATCTGATCAACAATACTAAATGATGCCTGTAACATGGATTGAAGTGCGACTGGGATAGCAATATTACACACTGTTTTGAAAAAGGTATTTTCACGTTTCATCATTCGTCCTCCTATAAGTATTATTATCTATATTGTAAGACAGCTGTATAATACTTTCAAAGGTTAAACGCATAACCTATCCCAAAAAATAAAGGCTATATTTGTGCAAAATCACAAACACAGCCTTACTATAACATT
Organism: Anaerosporobacter sp.; assembly: GCF_965301125.1. Classification (NCBI taxonomy): domain Bacteria; kingdom Bacillati; phylum Bacillota; class Clostridia; order Lachnospirales; family Lachnospiraceae; genus Anaerosporobacter; species Anaerosporobacter sp. Next base: position 9,465 of record NZ_CBDLAM010000131.1, read on the forward strand.
AATCCTGAATTCGTCTCGTGCTAGCACGTTCAACTAAAGTTATCGGTAGCTTAATAATCGTTTCCATCTCCTTTTTCTCTTTCATTTCTTTCAACTTTTGAATTGCTATTTTCGCTCTCAGTTCCACATCTTGCTTAACAGTAGTTAATGTCGGTGAAATAAGCTCACACATTGGAATATCATCGAAGCCAGCTACTGAAATTTCATCTGGTACTGAAATCCCTTGTTCTGCTAAGAAATGTATTAAATCAATTGCGTAATAATCTGAAACTGCAAAAACTGCTGTTACACAACGCAGTTGATCTATGTTTTTCAGATAAAATGACCAACGTTCTTTTTTCTGCATCGGTATCAACATTAAATCGCTATGTTCTTTACCAAATCCAGCACAGAATCCATCATAACGTTCTTTATCAATGCAAATATCATTATCCGAGACACATAACGCGCGCTTATGACCATTTCTCTTGAAATAATCTCCCACCTGAAATCCACCGTCATAATTATCGATTGTGATATTAAAAATACGATCTATTTTTTCACAATATCCATCATACACAACGAAAGGAATCCGCATATGATTTCTCAAATACATGTAATCCTGATTACAAAAACCAATTACAACTAAACCTTCCATGTTCCACATAGAAGCAAATCGGATGATTTCCTCTGGGTCCTTTGTCTTCTTCACCATCATAAACTGATTATTTTTTTCGATCTCAGTAGATAAGTAGTTTAATGAAGATGCTATAAAAACATCCTCTATTGTATGATTTTCATACTTTTCATGGTCGTTAATAACAACGCCAATAATTCGTGACGAGTTCTGTGCTAACAATATTCCTGCCATACTTGGTATGTATTGACGTTCTTCTAAAAGAGCCTGAACATGCTGTACAGTTTCATCTGATATTTTCTTGGTTTTACCATGTAATACATTGGAAACAGTTGCCGTACTGACTCCAAGTTCTTCTGCTATATCAACTATTCTAACTCGTTTTGTATCTGTCATATCTTTTCCCCTAAATTAAAAATCACACCTTCTATAGCATTATAATGCTTTTAATACTACTGGTGAACAGATTCCTGCCTTGAATTACTTCCAATCATATTGTTCAATAAACTAGCTGTTTCTTCATACGAAGTAAATACAATTCCATGTAATCTGTTCTTTCTAGCAGCTTTAATATTAATCATCTTATCGTCGATAAATACACTTTCTTCTGGAACCAAACCATATCTCTTTATTAAAGCCTGATAAATTCCATCATCTGGCTTAATCAGTTTTTCTTGATAAGATAGTATATATCCATCGATATCGTTCAAGAAATCCAGCTTAATCCCAGATTCCTTGTGTTGTTTCTCACTAAAATTCGATAACACATAGATGTGATATCCCCTCTTCTTCAAATCTTCAATCCAAGACAACGTATACGGGTAAATTTCTATCATCTCGTTGAAGTTCTCATACATCTGACGAATCTCTTTCTCCACAGATGGATCATTCTTAATAAACGCTTCAAGCAATTGGGTTGGAGTCAAGACTCCTTGGTCAAAAGCATCCCATGTGGGGCTTAATACGGTAGCTTTTGCTACTTTATCAAATACTTTATCGGTAAATCCAAAACTAGCAAAATGTTTCTCCCAGCAAAAATCTAACAATACGTTTCCTATATCAAAGATGATGTTATGTATCATTATTTCTGTCCTCATTTCTATTATTATGTAGGGGTAATATCTGTTACTGAATTGCTAATATCATACGTACTTTTTTGTTTTGACAATTAAAAGTAATAATTTTAGATTTATCGTAATATTAAACGATATATTTAGTATTTTTC
>NZ_CBDLAM010000132.1:0-11130 GCF_965301125.1 Anaerosporobacter sp.
TATATATGTGGACAGTGGAAAATCCAAAAAGGAAAATAAAGAAGATAACGAAGAAAAATAATAATTCAATTCAAAGGGGAGTATAATATGGAAAATATTGTTATTGGTATCATTGCTATAGTATTTGCAATATTTTTACACTTTATATCACCAAATGAAGAAGGCAATATGTTGGGGTACAAATCACCTCAATTAGGGACCAACAAAAAAATTTGGAAATAGACGAATAGGTACTTTGGTACGTTAGCTCTTATTGGTTCAGTATGTTATTTACTGGTTTCATTGTATCTATATTATTCACAAAATAGTAGCTTTGATAAAAAATTACAACAAATTGGATTGCTTTATATTATAATATCGGTATTTTTGGTGGAATTTTATACTTTGATTAAAAATATTAAGGACAAATTGAAAAAGTAAAGAATTTAGTACCAGTAACGAGAAGGCTCTCATTACTGGTACTTTTACATATATCAATCTTATTAGAATAACCATCATCACTCCTATAAATACTCTTTAAAATTCGCTACATTATTCAAGAATTTAACAATATCAGAAGGGGATTCTCTTAGATCATTTTCTAACCATACTTGAATAACGGATATAATTCCACCTATGGAATACTTAATTAAGTATTCCATATGAACCTCATCTAGATCGGGATTACCGATAAGTTTATCGATATCTAATTTATAGGCAATATAGAGGATACGATCTAGTACTTTACTTCCTCTTTGTTTACAAAATAATATTTTACATAGTTGTTTATTCTGAGCAATCAAATCAAAAATATTAATCAATAGGGTATTAAGATGTGTTTCAAGTGAGGTTTCTAAAGCATATTTTAGTATTTGATCAAATAGCTCATCCTCTAAGGACTGTAATAGGTCATAAGCATCTTTGTAATGGGTATAGAATGTACCTCTATTGATATCAGCCTTATTACAGATATCGGTGACTGTAATTTGATGGATTTCTTTTTCTTGAAGTAATTCTATGAGACTTTCTTTTATTACTTTTTTTGTATATAGTATTCTGCGATTTCCCTTTGTTCCTGCCATTTTATTTACCTTTCTTACCTGCTTTTGTGATATGAACTATTGAGTGATTTTTTTATTAATAAATAGACATATTTTAATAAAGTGTTCATTTTATAGCAATTTGAAAATATGTGATTATTGTTACTAATTTAATAATTATATATAGTATAATTGTACTATTAATTATACAAAGTGTCTAGTTGATGGTTCTAGTATAGGACTTTGATGTAAAAGGGACATTTTGTGTTTTAATAAGTAAATTAGTAAAAATCGCTAAAATGGAGGTATATATGGCGTATATAGAAGTTATTGACGAATATAAAAGATATAAAATGGGTGACAATGTTATCGCTGCCAATGATGGAATTAATTTCTCGGTTGAAAAAGGTGAGCTCGTGGTCATATTAGGCCCTAGCGGTGCTGGTAAATCAACCGTGCTTAATATACTAGGTGGTATGGACACATGTGATGAAGGTAAGATTATAGTTGATAATACAGAGATATCTAAGTTTAATAATAAGCAACTAACTAATTACAGAAGGAATGATGTTGGATTTGTATTTCAATTTTATAATTTAGTTCAGAATTTAACGGCAAGAGAGAACGTAGAACTTGCTACTCAGATTTCTAAGAATGCTTTCGATGTTGATGAAATACTTGAGCTAGTAGGACTTAGTCATAGAAAAGATAATTTTCCATCTCAACTATCAGGAGGAGAACAGCAAAGAGTATCTATAGCAAGAGCAATTGCTAAGAATCCAAAACTGTTACTTTGTGATGAACCAACGGGAGCACTCGATTATAACACAGGAAAACAGATACTAAAAACCTTACAAGATGCTTGCAAAAACACAGGTACGACCGTTATCATTATCACTCATAACTCAGCAATTGCACCGATTGCAAACAAGGTAATTCGGATTAATGATGCGAAAGTTAGAAGCATTGAGGTAAATGAAAATCCAGTTCCAGTTGAAGAAATCGAATGGTAGGTGCGACACGAAATGCAAAAGAAGGCTTATAACAAATCGATAATAAGAGAGATTTTGTCATCAAAGGCAAGATTTCTATCAATACTTGCAATTATATTTTTAGGAGTAGCATTCTATTCAGGAATCAAGGCAAGCGGTCCAGATATGGAACTTGCTATTGATAGATACTTTAGCGAGAGCCATCTTATGGATAGTAAAATTGTATCGACCTTAGGAATTAATGAAGACGATTTAAAATTACTACAGGATGATGAGACTATCTTAGATTATTATGCAACACATAGTATAGATGCTAATGTAACCAACCAAAATAGTGTGGTTAAATTTATGGAGTATAATCCTGCAAGCACTAGTAATATGAATACATTTACAGTAGTAGAGGGACGACTTCCTGAAAATGAGGGAGAGATAGCCTTAGACTATAAGATTATGCAAAATAATCAAGAATTAAAGATCGGTGATGAGTACGAAATAGAATCAGATGAAGCTACATTAGCTACATTTAATAGACAAACTTATAAAATAGTTGGTTTTGTAAAGAGTCCGATGTATATTGATAAGGAGTCTAGAGGGAACACAACAGTCGGAAAAGGTAGTATTGATTATTTTGCTGTAGTTAATAGTTCTGATATATCGATGCCTGTCTATACCGAGGTTTATGTTAGATTTAAAAATGTAGAAAATCTTTCTCCATATAGTGATGCATATAGAGATAAGATGGAGGAAAATAATAAATATCTAGAAAAATTATTCAAAGAGGGATATTATTTCTTTGATCGAGATGATAACCCAGGGTATTCTACTTATGGGAATTCCATTCAAAGTCTTGATAAAATAGCAACCGTACTTCCTGTATTTTTCTTTTTAGTTGCTGTTTTGATATGTTTAACGACAATGACTAGAATGGTTGAAGAAAAACGAACAGAAATAGGTACATTAAAAGCGCTAGGATATCATGATTTAGAGATTTCTAAGAAGTATGTAATATACGCAGCACTAGCAAGTATAGTAGGTGCAGGAATTGGTATTCTAGTAGGAAGTACTCTGATTCCTTATATAATTAATAATGCATATGGAGAAATGTTTGTCATACCTGATATTCGATTAGAGTTCTATCCATCAGATATTATCCAGTCATTTGTTATATCCATACTGTGTACTGTGGGCGCAGCAATATTCGTATTGGAGGCAGAGCTTAAAGAAAATCCTTCTGTTCTTATGAGGGTTAAGTCTCCAAAGATAGGAAAGAAGATTTTATTTGAGAGAATAACTCCTTTATGGAAAAGGCTGAATTTCAATTACAAAGTAACATTTAGAAATCTATTTCGTTACAAGCAACGAATGATTATGACTATATTAGGAATCGCTGGTTGTATGGCTTTGTTAGTAACTGGTTTTGCTTTGAATAAATCAAATGAAGAGACAGTGAAGATGCAGTTTGATAAGTTACTACGATATGATGCTATGGTTGTATTTAATGATGGCGTAAACAAAGAAGAGGATGAAGCGTATTCTAAGATGTTAAATGAATTAGAGGAGTATGAATCAAGTCTAGATATTCATCAAGAAGCTATTACATTTAGCAAAAAGGGAATGAATAAGCAAAGTGCCATGATGTATGTGCCTAAAGATGTAGATCAGTTATCTAGCTTTGTATTATTAAACGATAGAGAAACAGGGAAGGAATACTCGTTATCAAATTCTGGTGTAGTCATCAGTGAAAAGTTAGCAAAACTATTAAATGCATCTGTTGGAGATTTGATAACTCTAAATGATGCAGATGAAAATGCATATGAAGTCAAGGTTGATCATATAGCGGAAAATTATTTTGATCATTATATCTATCTGTCACCTACGTATTACGAGCAGATATTTAATAAAGATGTAACGTTTAATGCTCAGTTAATCAATCTTAAATCATACGAAAATGATGATATACAGACGAAGTTAATGAACTCGGATAAGGTTATGAATGTAACACTTATGTCTGAGATAAAAGAATCAAGTGGTGATTCTAGCTTGAAGGTAGTTTTGATATTCATTATAGTATCTTCGGGGTGTTTGGCATTCATAGTATTATACAATTTAATTAATATTAATGTATCGGAGCGTATAAGGGAACTGTCTACTATAAAAGTTTTGGGATTTTTTGATAATGAAGTTACTATGTATATTTTCCGAGAAAATATAATTCTAACTTTGTTAGGGATACTTACTGGTTCGGTTATGGGGAAATTTCTATATAACTTTATCGTGAATACAGCAGAGACTGATCCATTGTATATGATAAGAGATGTGTATATGAGTAGCTATATAATATCTGGTTGTATTACATTCCTGTTTGCAATCTTAGTAATGATTATGATGCATGTAAAACTGAAGAATGTTAATATGATTGATGCTTTAAAATCAGTTGATTAAATCAAATAAAAGAACATCTTTTCTATGTTGTGTGCTATGGAGTATCGGTTTTCAGTTTGTTAGATGTAAATTACAAGAAGGACTTGATTTATCAAGCCCTCCAAGGTATAATTTACTTAGAAAGGTTATCGGAAGCAAATTCCGATTGCCCTCAGTTATTTTTGATTAGTTATAAAGAACTAGCATTCACTTTGGCCGAGGATGCTAGTTCTTTTTGTTATGATTATCTATGTAAGATAGAGCCGCAAAGATTACTAGTAGAAGTGTTAGTACTTCAATAATATTCATGGGCATCACCCTCCTTATGTACTAGAGGGCATCATTAGAAACTTGCATCCGCTTTCTGTTCAATTATACAATTTTATTGTAACACAAAGAGAACAGATGTTCAATTCGAAAAGCAACAGTGCTTTGATATTTCTTCCGATATTTTCTGTAATCTAGATAGTACAAAAACTAATAATTTTCCAATCCTATCAGAATTCCTAAGACAAATGCAAAATAAAAGAAAACAGTGATAATAAAACTATAAAATAGGTAATAATAACAGGAACATCTATTATATTAATTAAAGCTTTATGCAAGCGAAAGGAAAATTACCTATGAATTCAGTTTGGTCGGATCAAATCCATATGCCACAATTTCCACAATTACAAAGGGACATTAATACGGAGGTGCTAATTGTTGGCGGTGGGATGTGCGGAATCTTATGTGCCTACTTCTTAGAGCAAAAGGGGATTGATTACGTATTAGTGGAAGGAGAAAGAATCGGACAAGGAATTTCAAAAAATACCACTGCAAAAATAACATCACAACACGGATTAATCTATGACAAATTAATTAAGAATGCAGGAAGTGAAAAAGCCAAAATGTATCTTAAGTCAAATGAAGAAGCCTTGGCTAAGTTTTGTGAACTTTGTAAGGATATCAATTGTGATTTTGAGCATAAGGATGCATATACGTATTCACTCTCTGATAGAAAAATAATAGAAGATGAAGTTAGGGCTGTTAATACTCTTGGTTTTAAGGCTGAGTTTGTAGATAATCTGACCTTGCCATTTGAAACAAAAGGTGCAATAAAGTTTGAAAACCAAGCGCAATTTAATCCACTACTATTCATAGCAGAGATTGCAAAAGGGCTTAAGATTTATGAAAATACATTTATACGTGATATTAAGGATCATACAGCCATAGCAGATAAGGTTAAGATAACAGCTAAGAAAATTATTGTTGCAACTCATTTCCCATTCATTAATAAGCATGGAAGTTACTTTTTAAAGATGTATCAACATCGTTCTTATGTAATTGCACTCAAAAATGCAACGGACGTAAATGGAATCTATGTAGATGAGGATCAAAAGGGAATGTCCTTTCGTAATTATAAGGATTTGCTATTGATCGGAGGTGGTGACCATAGAACTGGAAAAACAGGTGGTAATTGGCAGGAACTTAGAGAATTTGCGAAAAAACATTATCCTCAGGCTACAGAAAAATATGCATGGGCAACACAGGATTGTATGAGCCTTGATGGGATTCCTTATATTGGACATTATTCTAAACAAACACCTCACCTCTATGTAGCTACTGGATTTAATAAATGGGGGATGACCTCTTCCATGGTTGCAGCCATGATATTAAGTGATGTGGTTATGGGCAAGAATAATCCGTGGCAGGAGGTTTACTCACCTCATCGAAGTATGCTTAAACAACAACTTTTCATTAATGGTGTTGAGGCGGTAAGTAATATACTAACACCTACCATGAAACGTTGCCCACATATGGGATGTGCATTAAAATGGAATAAGACAGAACATACGTGGGATTGTCCATGTCATGGTTCAAGGTTCGATCATAAAGGAGAGTTAATTGATAATCCAGCGAAACATAATGCAAATGTATAAAGTTGACATCTCCAGACTATTGTGATAGTATGACAATATACTATTGCAATAGTCTGGAGGTTTTGAATTTGGAAGTTAAGTTATTTGATAGTGAAGTTAAGGTTATGGAACTGATATGGGAACATGAACCGATTACAGCGAAAGAGCTTAGTGTTTTGGCGAGTGAGGCATATGGGTGGAATAAGAATACAACGTATACGGTAATTAAGAAACTTATAGATAAAGATATCATACTAAGAACAGAACCTAATTTTGTCTGTACCTCATTAATCAAGAAAGAGACAGTACAAAAGGAAGAGACGAATCAACTGATTAAGCGATTATTCAGGGGATCAAAGAAAGCATTTTTCTCTGCATTTTTAGAAGATGAGACGTTATCGAAAGAAGAGTATGAAGAACTAAGAGCATTAATTGATAAGAAAAGAGAGGATTAACGTTACCTAGGAAAGGAGAGGCAAATGGTTTCGATTTTTTATTGGATACTTAACATGACAATTCAAGGTTCTATACTGATTGTTATGTTAATGGGATTACGTAGGATTAAGAAGCTACCGAGAACTTTTATCTATGCTATGTATAGCTTGATACTCTTAAAGCTTATATGCCCTCTGGGATTAACCACTGGATTTAGTTTATTAAATCTTTTACCGAAAGGAAGTGTTAAACTAATTAATCTAGCAGGAAACGAATCAGATAATACAGAATTATTATTTTCCAATTTCATACAGGATGCCAACACCTATCAACCATTTGTAATAAAATCAGATGGATTAACTAGATGCTATGAAATCGGTTCAGTCGTGTGGATTACAGTATGTGGGGCATTATTATTTGGATATTTTCTTGTGTACTTAATAACTATGAGAGAATTAAGAAAATCAATTACTATTAATGGAAACATATATCAGAGTCAGTCTGTAAATGTACCAATGGTTGTTGGAATCATCAAACCAAGGATTATATTACCTGAAACTGTTAAGGAAGAGTATCTAGAGCATCTGATTGCTCATGAGAAGATACATATAAAACATAGAGATAATTTATGGCGGTTGTTAGCTATCCTTATCTGCTGTATCCACTGGTTTAATCCTTTCGTTTGGATTACATTAAAATATTTCTTTGCAGACATAGAATTTGCATGTGATGAGAAAGTAATACTACACTATGATTCAAGAAGACGGGCGGAGTACGCAGCTGCATTATTAGAATTTACAAATAAAGAACCAGTAGTATATGCAGCATCTTTTGGTGGAGGTAATGTTAAAATTAGAATTAAACGAATTCTTGATTATAAAAGATTGCCCATTGTAGCTTCAATCATCGTTACTTGTTTATTTGCAATCATAGCCATTATTTCTTTATCCAATAAATGAGAGGTGAATTATGTGAAGAAAAAGAAATGGATCAAGAGAATATTCTACATATCTTGCATGATAACAATCGCAGTAGCATTAACATCATGTAAAAGGGAAGAAGGAGAAGTTAATAATCATTTAGACACACAAGAATTGTTAACCGCTAAAGAAAATACATTGGATGAAGAAATTGCCTATAATGGTGAATTTGGAGAAGATGCTATATTGTTACCTCGGACCGGGGCAATCAAAGAAAGGAATACCTATATATGCCGTGAAATGAAGGCTAAAACATTGGAAGACTATTATGATTCATTAGCAAAACAAGGATATCAGTTATATCAAGAAGAAATTGTAGGTAAATATACATTTGATTATTATAAGAATGAGGGAAATTATATTCAGGTAGTCAATGTTGATGATTCAGTTTTTATATCCATAGCGAGAAATTATAAGAACATGGAAAAGGAAGAAGAGGTATTATCTACTGTAGAAGCATTAGAATTAATTAAGGACAAGGAAAAAGTTGTAGGTTATGAAGAACAAACTGGTGAAAAACAAACGGATAACAAGCAGATAGAAAATAAATCGGTAGAGGTAATCGTAAAGCATTGGATCAATGATTTATACGATAAGACTAATATCCTAGCTTATAGTGCGTATTCGAAAAATGGATCAGATGCTGGAACATATTTGATTTATGATAACAAGGCATATCAGATTTTTGATAATTTAGAAGAAGTTTGTGTTGCTGATTTGGATCAGAATGGAACGTATGAATTACTTTCTTTATATGGATTTGGACTTGGAACATATCGAATCAATCTAAATGTTTATCAATATGGAAATCCACTGTATTTCAATAGCTTAAATAGCGTATTACATCTTAATTATAGGAATAGCTTTGTCCCAGAATGTAGTTTCGGAATTTTGAGATTTAAAAAGGTAAGTGATACAGAGGTACATCTGATAGAAATCGAGGAGATTAATACTGGCGAACAAACCAAAGAAGAACAGATAAAAGATTACGGTGCACTTACAATTGCAGAAGACAATGTTCATATTGTACCAAAGAAGATAGAGGAATTTCCCTACTATCAATGGGATTATGACTATACAAGATCAACAAATGATTCGGAAACGACCAGTGATTCGGTCTTGGAAGAGTTACCGAAGCTAGAAGTCTTCGTGGGTAATACCAAACTTAATTATGTAGGAAGCAAACTTGATTGGAACGGAAAAAAAGAAGAGGCTGTTGAATTCCACGATATTATGGACGACAAGATTCCTGTGTTTGAATATCCTAATATAGCACGTAGCTATACAGAGGATATTTGCTTAATCTTTAAGGATGCACAACCTACGAAGATAACGGTACAGGATTATCTACTTACAGAAGGTGGGGGACAAATGTACCATTCCGATGGTGTTATAGAACGTGATGTAAGATACGGAAAAGATGGAAACTATTATATTGATTTGGTGCAACATATGGCTTTGTTTTTTAGTTCAAATTCATCTTCCTATACGAATCCATCTTACCGAGGATTTCGAATAACGTGTGAATTTGGTGAAAACCAAATCTGTGAGTATGCATTTGTATTATCGTTAGAACCACAGATGGAAGAACAAAGTTAGTTGGTTATGGTATTCGTTTCAGACTCCTTTGTGATATCCTCTAATACTTGAATTAAATCCGTTAATTCATAAATTTGTACATCTCGTTCTAGAATGGCATTTTTCAAATCAATGGAGAGAGTCTCAAATTGTTGTTGTAATTTGGGAGCTACATATGACATGTTTGTTCACCTCGTTTGGATAAATTTATTATATGAAAATAGTATGCGTAGGAATAAGCAAGTTATACTTGAATGAAAGTATTCTAATAACATAAAAAGTGGCGTTGTAAAACAAGAATATATTACCAAAAACTTGACTTATTTCTTGTTATTATAGCATATGCATTATATAATAAGCGTAACTGGTTCTATAGCAAAGTTGTCCTGGTATAGGATTAAAGTTGGACATTAAACGAGAAGAGGAGGATGTATATGCAATATGAATTACAAGGGGATTCTCTACCAGTTGTTATCTGCCATTTAGATCCGGGTGAAAAGATGATTACAGAAAGAGGATCGATGTGCTGGATGTCTCCTAACATGAAGATGGAGACTACTTCCAACGGAGGTGTTGGAAAGGCATTAGGCAGAATGTTTGCAGGGGAAGCATTGTTCCAAAATATCTACACCGCACAAGGTGGAACAGGTATGATAGCCTTTGCATCTAGCTTCCCAGGTTCAATTCGAGTATTTGATATTGAACCAGGAAGAGATATTATTGTTCAAAAATCTGCATTTCTTGCATCGGAGGCTGGAGTCGAATTATCCGTACATTTTCGTAAGAAATTAGGTGCAGGATTATTTGGAGGAGAAGGTTTCATCATGCAACGTTTATCTGGAAGAGGAAAAGCTTTCATTGAGATGGATGGGCATATGGTGGAATATAATTTAGCAGCTGGGCAATCAATTGTTATCGACACGGGATATTTAGCTGCAATGGATGCAACTTGTTCCATGGATATTCAAACAGTTCCAGGCGTTAAGAATATGATATTTGGAGGAGAAGGAATTTTCAATACCTTAGTAAAAGGCCCTGGAAGAGTAATCTTGCAAACGATGCCAATTAGTAATGTGGCTACATCGTTAAGAGGATTTATGCCATCTTCATAAATACTATAGATAATAATAATTAGGAAACCTTACTCTTATACTTCGAGTGAGGTTTCTTAATTATTAATGGATTAATTAGATAAGGAGGAACATCCGTTGGGTGATAAAATATTATGTAAACGACTACATCGTGGCGATGATTTATTAAAAGAGATAAAAAAGATTGCATCAGAAGAAAAATTAGAAGCAGCAGTTGTATTATCTGCAGTGGGATGTGTTACAAGAGCAAAAGTTCGTGATGCAAGTGGAAGGACTATAAAAGAAATTAATGAAGGTTGTGAAATCGTATCATTAAATGGAACAATTAGCGAGATAAGAACACATCTACACATCGCTTTATCAAAGGAAGATCTAACTACGGTAGGAGGACATTTGGTAGAAGGTTGTATCATTAATACAACATGCGAATTGGTTATACAAGAGTTAACTGGCTGGAGTTACGGAATTGAACAGGATAGTGAAACGGGATATGATGAGATAGTGTTTAGTAAAAAATGATTTGCAATCAAGGGGGGAGAAATAATGTATAAGAGTTATAAGCACAAATTAAATATGCTAGAACCAGGAAGCAAGATGCTAAAGGTGATAGGTATTCTGCTTGTGTCGGGATTACTTACACATTTAATGCATCTATATGTAATAAGAAATATAGTATTAGCGGGTGCTGGAGTTATAATAGCTACTCGTCTTAT
>NZ_CBDLAM010000133.1:0-11127 GCF_965301125.1 Anaerosporobacter sp.
ACGGAATACGCCTTCTTCAATCGTTGCATCGGTATATCCTAATTCTTCTTGATACACATCCATTGCTTTACGATTATCGATTTCAATGATAGTTCTCTTGTCATCGGATACCTTTGTAACTACATGCATTTTCTGTCTCGGACGGAAGAGATTCTCCTTGATAATTTTAATTTTACCAATTTTACTTCCAATCACGGCATATACTGAGGCATCTGTTAGAACTTAGCCATTACACGCAACCTTTTTTGCCTCCCCATCTCTCGTATTTCCTGCTGTTCCACCTAAGAGACGAACCTTTGAACCATCTAGACTGATCTTCATTGTAGATACAATTTTTTCTTCATTGTTTGTTGAAAAATTAATACATATACTATCTTGATATTTTTTATCAATCATATGTACTTTCTGAGTCAAATCGGGAAGATATTTGACAGGACATGTAGAAGCTTCGCGTAAAGCACCTACATAGACTTCCACCTCATCTTCCGAAAATCCAATCGCTGAAATTCCTTCTGCCATACTTGCGTTATGGGTTAACATAATACCAGTAGTTCCTATCATTTTACAATCTGGCAATGCTTCGTACAATCGTTCACTAATTTCTTTGAAACGCCTATCATCAGCAGAATACATGATAAATGAGCATTTATCTAATTTCTTTACAGCCTCATTTATCATGTTGTCAATATGACCACTCACACAAATATATTCCATTTGTAATCTCCTTCTATACATAAAAACTAATACAGTCTATCTCGCCCCATTAAAACTACGTGTAGCATAATCTCTGTAAATAGTATCAATTAAAACCTTTATTATTCTATAAAATTATTTTCTTTTCGTCAATTTCTTTTATGTAATTTAATTAATTCTTCTTGCTGTTCAGGTATAAGCTCCAATGTTTCCTTTGACATCAGTAGAACTTGCATTCATATAAAACTATTGGTATCTGTATGTCGAAAGAAAAATCCTCTATCACCCTGTAATAAGGAGAGATAGAGGATTTATTCGATTATTTACCAACTTCCTGATTTTTAAGCCATTCCAGAACAGGTCCTAAATTTTCTTCTTTTACACCATCAAAACCGTTTTCAATGTTAGAGATAGCTTCTTCAATTCTTTCGTCTTTTTCCTTACGATTTTTAAGCATCTTTAAAAAGATAGACAACATGATTTTATCCATGCCTTTCAACTCTTTTAGTGGAAAACATCCACCGCGCAGATAAAAAAATGGTATACCTTCAATCTTATTCCGTGCAATAATAGCATCGCTTGAGGGTTCAGCGGTTCTTCCACTACCCGATCCACAAACAGTTTTTATGTTATATTTTCGTATCTTATTAAGACCTTGTATCTTCCCTGCTTTCAACCAGCCAAGAAAAATAATATCTTCGTCTTGTTTAACTTTTGAAATTTCCTTTACTGAGAAAATCTTTAGTTTAGTCTTTGTAGCAAGCATATTAGCATACTTCTTAGTAAAACCCGTTTTTGATTCATAAATAATTACCATTGATAAACACATCCTTTATACTTTTCCGATCTTATCTGTTAAGTCACATAGTACTCCCACGAAACTAGTCTGTCAATTATATTATCTCGACAAAAAAGTACTCATATAATAAAGTAAAAGGTTAGCGTTCAAGCCAACCTTTTTTATGTAATAGCAAACTATGTAAGTCTATGATTTCTTTCTATTTATGATTCCTTACTATTTATAATTTCTTTCTGATATCTGACAAGCGATCTAGAGCCTTCAGTAATGTTTCATCCTGCTTTGCAAAATGAAAGCGAATTAAATGATTGATATCTTCCTTAAAGAAGCTTGAACCAGGTACAGCACCTACACCAACTTGCTTTGCTAATCTTTCGCAAAATTCCAGATCATTCTCTCTCTTAAATTCACTAATATCCACCATGACATAATAAGCTCCCTGTGGTTCTACAAAGTTAAAACCGATATCTTGTAGACCTTTTACGAACAGGTTTTTCATGTGTGTATAATGAGCCTGTAGATTCTTATAATACTCCTCTGGAAAATTGAGACCTACAACTGCTGCCTCCATTAAAGGAGCCGCTGCTCCCACTGTTAAAAAATCATGTACTTTTTTGACTCTATCTATAATTTCTGGAGGAGCAATTACATAACCAAGTCTCCATCCAGTAATCGAATAGGTTTTTGATAAAGAACTGCAAGATATGGTTCTTTCCCACATTCCAGGTAAAGAAGCCATATACACATGCTCAAAAGGTTCATAGATAATATGCTCATATACCTCGTCGGTTATCACATAAGCATCATATTTTATAGCTAATTCTGCAATGAGTTGAAGTTCCTTGCAAGAAAAAACCTTTCCACAGGGATTGGAGGGATTACATAAAATCAATGCTTTTACCCCTTGCTTAAATGCATCCTCAAGAACATTAGCATCAAATGTAAATTGGGGTTCAATCAATGGAACATAAATAGGTATTGCACCAGACAAAATAGTATCTGCTCCATAGTTTTCATAAAATGGAGAAAAGACGATAACCTTATCTCCCGGATTCGTGATTGTCATCATAGCCGCCATCATAGCTTCCGTGCTACCACATGTTACAACAACATTGGTTTCTGGATTAATCGAAACCCCCATGTATTTTTCTTGCTTTTTCGCCAATGCTTCTCTAAAATTTTGAGACCCCCAAGTCGTGGCATACTGATGTGGTCCTATTGCTGCTATTTCAGCCAGTCTATCAGTAATTTCCTTAGGTGGATCAAAATCTGGAAAGCCCTGTGATAAATTAATAGCATTATATTGATTCGATATTCGAGTCATTCTTCGTATAACGGAATCAGTAAAATCAGCTGTTCTTCTGCTAAGTTCCTGCATGTGGAGTCCTCCTTATTATTTTGTTAAATAGGTTTTGCGAAACTCAATATATGATTTCTAAGTTTCTTAGCTGGCGTATTATAACACGAAACACACTACACACCTAAGTACTTCTAAGTGTGTTTGTTAAGTTATCCAAATGATACGGAACCGCCATCGATTCGGCATCCTGCCTCAGCTCAGGCTTGCCAGGCATCCGTGCCTGGCATTCCTAGGTTACTTAGTACACACTAAGAAGTACTAAAGGTGTTTCGCTATCGTTTCTTAGTTATAATACGTCAGCCAAGAAACAGATACATATAATGAGAGTTTTGCAAATACCTAATTTTTCTACAGCATATAAACCTTATGGTCATTTAAGATATGCTTACTGTCTAGCGAATTCTTAATCGCATTCATGACATCAATATTGGTTTTATCTGTTTCTTTGAGATAGTAACGCTTCTTGCTGATGCCAATACCATGTTCACCTGATGTCAGACCTCCGAGTTGATACGCTTTTGTATATATTTTATCCATATTTTCTTTTCGTTCATCTTCCCATTGACTTTCTGAACGATTTCCTCTCAATACACACAGATGTACATTTCCATCCCCTGCATGTCCAAAGCTGATCATCTGCATATTTGTCTTTTCTGATAATTTATTTACAAATTCCACAAATTCTGCTGTTTTATTTATTGGCACTACAATATCTACAGGCTCCTGTTCCGATACTGCCTCAACAGCCTTAACTAATGCACCTCGTATCCTCCAGACATTAGCAGCTGTCTCCTTATCTGTTAAACGTAAAAACTCCAATGCGCCATGTTTTCTTACCGTTTCTTCAATGCGTCTGATATTTCTCTCTATCTCTTCTTCATATCCGTCAAAAGTTAGAATTAAATAAGCTTTCGCCTGAGGGTAAGGAAAGGAAAGTTGTAGAAATTCTTCACCGAGTTTAATAACCTTTCTTTCAACAAATTCAATCGCTGTAGGATTTGCATTTTGATTAATAATATGTTGTACACTTTCTATTCCCTTATCTAAACTGTTAAAAGGCACAAGTACACTGACAGAACTTTGCGGTTTCGGTATAACCTTAAGAATACATTTTGTTATAACTGCCAAAGTTCCCTCCGAACCAATAATTAAATTCTTTAGGGATAGACCAGAGCTATCCTTGATATTTTTACTGCCCACTGTAAGAACTCTACCATCTGCCAGTACGATTTCTAGCCCCATCACATAGTCTCTGGTTACTCCATATTTGACTGCGCGCATTCCTCCAGCATTGGTACTAATATTTCCCCCGATAGTTGCTGTCTTTTCTCCGGGATCAGGAGGATAGAAAAAGCCTTCTTTCTCTACATATTCCTGAAAATCCTGTAGAACTACTCCAGGCTCAACTGTAGCTGTAAATGTTTCCTTGTCTAATTCCAGAATTTTATTCATAGCGGTTAAGTCCAAAACGATTCCTCCACTTAGAGGAACTGTTGAACCGACAAGATTCGTGCCTGCACCTCTTGGTGTCACCGGTATATCGTTTTCAAAAGCAAATGATAGTACCCCGCTCACCTCATTAGTAGAAACGGTACGGACTACAGCCCATACCGTTCCTTTCAATCTTCCAAGTACATCACTTTTATAAACTTCCTCAATGCTATCTCCGGTTATTACTCTGTCCGTGTCAGGAATAATTGTTAAGAGTTTTCTTAGTTTATTATCCATATGTATGCCTCCCTAAAGATGTGTGTTCTGAGATTTATTTTTCATCCCATGCTGCTATATACGCACCCTTGAATTCATCTGCATACACTGCTTTTACTGCTTCTGTTTGATAGGCCTCCACAATCTTTTTATAAATTTCATTGTCAGCATCTTCTGTTCTGGCTGCAATCAAATTTACATAGCTCTTTCCAGCATAAATGCTGACATTATCCTGAAAAATAGAATCCTCACCAGGGTTTAAACCGTTATCTAGAGCATAATTACAGTTAATTACTCCTGCAGTAACATCAGGTAACAAGGCATATATATTAGCAGCATCAACTTCCACTAATTCGATATTTAAAGGATTTTCTGTAATATCTGCTTTTTCAGGGCTATCGCCTGCATCAGGATTTAATTTGATAAGTCCAGCTGCTTCTAAAATTTTCAGAGCACGACCTCCATTGGTAGCATCATTTGGAATTGCTATCTTCGCACCATCGGTAATTTCACTAACATCCTTTATCTTATTGGAATAGATATTCATAGCAGAAATAAAGGTATCTCCAATAGCTGTAAGTTTATATCCGTTATCTTCAACTTCACTATTTAAGTATGCATAATGTTGAAAGGCATTCAAATCTGTATCACCATCATTTAGTGCTTTGTTAGGAGTTGTATAGTCAGTGAAAACGACCAATTCAATATTGATATCTTCTTTTTTCAACTCTTCAATTACTGGATCCCACATTTCATTGGCTTCTCCAACAACACCAATTTTAACAGTACCCTTACCTGATTCTTCCTTCTTTCCACAAGCTGTCGCTAATATTGACACCACCATAACCAATGCAATTGTTAATACCTTTAATCTTTTTTGTTTTTTCATAATCATATCTCCTCTTTTTTCATATTTTTTTACTTACAATTTTATAAGGATAATGCTAATTCAAAATTTTCATGTAATGCCTTAACCGATTTATCAAAGGCAATCTGTTCCGAAGATGATAGATGCAATTCAATAATTTCTTCCACACCATTCTTTCCTATTACTGACGGAACTGAAACGAATACATCTTTATGGCCATATTCACCATTTAGTAAAACGGATACCGGCAAAATTCTTTTTTCATCAGCTAAGACAGCTCTAGCTACCTCTGCAAGGGAGGCACCAATTCCAAATTCAGTGGAGCCTTTTCCCTCAAGGATTTTCCAACCACCAAGTCTTCCTTGGTCTGCTAACTCTTCAAAATTCAAATCACCATATTTTTCTGGTCTTTCCTTTACTAGCTCAAGTATCGGTTTCCCTGCAACGGTAACCGTTGACCATGGAACCATTTGACTTTCTCCGTGCTCACCTAATGCATAAGCATAGATAGATTTTTGGTCGATTCCAATTTTCTCTGATATTACTCTTCTTAGCCTGGCTGAGTCGAGAGTAGTACTTGTGGAAAAAATCCTTTCTGGTGGGTACTGTAATTGATTTTGTATATAATGAGTAATTACATCTGCCGGATTTGATATATTGATTATGATGCCTGAAAATCCTGATTGTTTGATACCCGGAATCACTTCCTTCAATATATCTACCGTCTGTCCTAACGTATCCATACGAGTCTGACCACCTTCTATGCTAGGTAGAGGTCCTGCTGCTACAACCAATATATCTGCATCAGCTGCATCCTCATAATCACCTGCTCTCACCGTTACATGTTGTGGCAAATAGACTGTAGAATCATAGATATCCAATGCTTGTGCTTTAGCTTTGCTAACATCAATATCAATATAAACGATTTCTTCGACAATTCCTTGGGAAGCAAGGGCATATCCTGCATGTGAACCAACATGCCCAGCTCCGATAATAATAGCTTTTCTGTTATGTAATGACAATTTTCTTCTCCTTTGTTAATGACTATTTTTCTTCACAATAATGTTACCTATTATTTGAATCAGATTAACTAATAACACCAAGATAATAACCGATACATATGTAACATCAATCTGATTTCTCTGATATCCAAAACGTATAGCAAAATCTCCTATCCCACCTGCACCTACAGCACCTGCCATGGCAGTTAATCCAATTAAGCTTATGGCAGTTATCGTAGTACCTCTTACAATACCACCAATACATTCTCTTAAATATACACGAAAAATAATTTCTATCTTTCCTGATCCCATAGATGCCGCTGCTTCAATTAGACCAGGGTTTAACTCTGCAAGCGCTGTTTCAATTTGCCTGGAATAAAAGGGCACCGTACCAAAAACTAAAGGAATTATTGCTCCTTTCACGCCTATAGCTGTTCCCACTATCATTCTGGTTAATGGTATTAAAGCAAAAAGTAAAATAATAAAAGGAATGGATCGAAGGAAGTTGATTGTTTTATCTAAAATTTGAAATACTACCTTATTCTCCAGAATACCTCCTTTTTTGGTTACTGATAGGATAATTCCCAAAAGTAGTCCCAAGATAAGAGCTATCACCCCAGACCAAAGCAACATAATCAAGGTCTCTTCTATACTCCGATAGAAGTCTGGTAACTTCGTCATTACATTCGGTATTATTTTATTTAAAAATTCCTCCATCTAAAATCACCTCCACTCCTACATTTTTATTTTTCAGATATGTAACAGCATCTCGTATATTATTCGCTTCACCTCTTACAATCGATACTAATCCACCAATGGGATTCTCACCTATCAGCTCGATATTACCAAAAATTATATTTACATCTAAATGAAATTGTCTGGATATTTGGGAAACTAAGGCCTCCGATGCATTTCTTTCTATGTACTTAAACTTAAGGATGCATTCTCCTGATGATAATTGAATAGGTGAACGATTCCTGTCAATCAAATCATGAATTTTGGACAAATTCGAGGTACTATCTACAAAATCCTTTGTTATTTGTTTATTAGGATTGGCAAATACCTGGAAGACATCACCCTCCTCTACCACTTCTCCATCATCCATTACATATACCTTATCGCATATTTCCTTAACCACTTGCATTTCATGTGTAATAATAACAATTGTAATTTGAAGCTTTTCATTTAACTCTTTTAACAGATTTAATATTGATTTAGTAGTTTGTGGATCTAATGCACTGGTAGATTCATAGCTTAATAGAATCTGTGGATCATTCGCCAAGGCTCTCGCAATAGCAACTCTTTGTTTTTGTCCTCCGCTTAACTGAGAAGGATATGCTTCTGCCTTATCGGAAAGTCCTACCAGTTCTAATAATTCATTAACCTTGTTCTTTATTTGTGCTTTGCTTAATCCACTTTTATGAAGTGGATATGCCACATTTTGAAAAACATTTCTCGAGGCAAACAGGTTGAAATGTTGGAATATCATACCTATTTTTTTCCTCTTTTCCCTTAGTTCTTTATCCGAAAGACTGGTTAATTCTGTATCCTCTATATAAACTTTCCCTTCTGTAGGACGTTCTAATAGATTGATACATCTTACTAATGTTGATTTTCCCGCACCTGAAAAACCAATAATTCCGTATATTTTTCCTTTTTCCATATACAGGTTTATGTTCTTGACTGCTTCTACTAATCTGCCTTCTGTTTCGAAGCGCTTGCTTACATTTTCCAATCGAATCAAAACCATTACCTCCTGCTTCATTAATTTTTAATAAAGACAATTGCCTAAAATTTTTGATAATATAAAAGGAGGTGTCGCACACACTTTTTCATATCATTATATCCCCTATTTTCATAGTATTTTTATATGATTACTATGTTTAGATTAGATTATATTGTAACATAATGGATATGTCAACGATTATTCCATGTTATACTAATAGTTGTTTTCTATGGGTTGTTATAGCTTTTACCTATATCTAATATATAAGAAGGGACATACAAATCATTTTTATATGATTCATATGTCCCTATAACTTGCTTATAACCACTATTTAATTTATTTTCGCATAATCCCATCAGGAACATTGTCTTTACAAGGACATATTCCATGCCAAATCCCAAAATGCCAATTCGTATCTGGAACATGCAACAAAAATATCAATAAGATGATTCATTTGTTCTTCGGAATAATCACTTGTTATTTTTTCTAATGTATTGATTAGAACTTTATTTTCTTCACTATACTGTTCATTAGCATATCCTTGAATCCACTCACCATAGAATGAATGATTTTGAGAATCTGGATTATTTTTTATCATGTTTTTAGCTATAATCTCATAGCTGTATGCACAAGATAAGATAGCAGTTAAAATCTCAGCCTCACCTTCTTCATATGCTACTCTAAGCATATAAGAAGTATACGATAAATTATCTAATGCCCTTGGAGTTTCATCTATTTCCTGTTGCGATATTTCAAATTTTCCCATATATCCTCTATGGATATCCATTTCACTTCCTGTTAGTAAATTAACATAGTTTGAAAATAACTTTGTTAATTCTGGGCTCTTTGCTTTTGCAATACCGATGGCAAATACTTTTGCATATTCTTCTAAATAAAGATAATCCTGAATAATATAATATTTGAATTTCTTTCTATCTAATGTTCCCTCCTGAATACCAATAACAAATGGGTGCTTATTATACTCCTCCCATATTTCTTTTGTCACATATAATAGTCTTTCCATAATAGTCATAATCTTTTACTCCTCTAATGAAACGCTTAAAATTTGCAGTGAAAGTGCCTGAACACAATAATATGTCTTTCCTCCGTCTTAACCTTCCATAAATAAATTTTGTACTCCTAATTTCTTTAATGCATTAATAAATATTACTGATAAAATTGCTCCACCTACTGTGGAAATTAAAAATGGAATAATGTATGTATAAAATGCAATATCTGCCACATCTACTCCTATTAAGAAAATAGCAACAGGATAGGCACATAGTCCTCCCAATATGGCAGTACCAAACACTTCTGCAATAAGAGTTACAAGAATATTTTTTGTTTTCCAATATACAATTCCACAGAGCAAAGCTCCAAACATGCTACCTGGAAACGCCATAAGACTTCCCAGTCCTAAAAGGTTGCGGATAAAACTTGCTCCAAAAGCAACTCCAACTCCATACCAAGGTCCTAATGTAATTGCACAAAGAATGTTTACCATGTGTTGGACAGGTGCACATTTGCTTCCAAATACAGGAATACCAACCATACTTCCTACAACTGCAAAAGCACACAAAATACCCGCTATACATAATTTTTTTGTTTGACTTTTCATTTAATACTTCCTTTCAATTATCAGTGAGATCGGCAATTACAGCGACGATCTCCATTGTAATAAAAGCAACTCCAGCTCCTTTCTAATCGAAAATTTTACATAAAAATAGGAGACACCCTGAAGCGGTATCTCCGAAAAAATCAACTTTGACTTCCTACGTCGGCATTATCCGAATCAGGTTATAGGGTCGAAGTTAATTACTTCCTCTCAGCCTGCCATTACAAGCTCCCCTGTTTATTTAACAACTTGAATATAACATTTAAATTATATTTTGTCAACTTCTTACTACTCCGTCAGATTCTAATTCTCTAAGCTGCAAACTAGTCGGTCCAAATGACTTTAATCTCTAACGAGTTCTACCACTACAGAAACCTTAATCTAGCAAGCTTGATAAAAATCTGAATAAAAATCTTTTACCAGCAAATAATAACTCTATTATGATAACAATAAATTAAACTTATTATGAAAAGGAGTAAATTATATGAATCGTGATAATCTCATAAACCAAGTAAAAAACGAGTATACACGAATGGCCTCTACTGAATCCCAACAGCATCCTCTCCAAGCCACAGATGATCTAACACCTGAAGCCTATTACGAAAAACTATTAAGTAAAACTATCGACGAAATTAACAAAGGAACCTTTGACAATTTTAAATCTGGTGTGGAAGTAGTAACTGCTATTGCTAACAACAAAACTTGGCTTTCGGATTGGCATTAGCTTTAGCAAAATACAATACAAAGGTATTGCCATTTTCAATACAATTTGACACATATCTCAACATGAATGGAGGTCAAAAGTAGCCATATCTATTTTTTATTAGGCAACTTACGACCTCCACATGCGAGTAAGTCTCTAATAATCTCATCTGCTAATTCATAATCTTTTGATACGAATGCCACTTGTAATGAATATAGAAATCTACGCAGTCTGACATTTTTGATATCAAATTTTTGAAAAACAACTTCCAAATCTACTGCTGCCATGTGTGCAATGCTTTCATCAATCCACTGCCACTCGAATTATCTGAAAACCGTAATCCTCCGAATTACCGTAAATTATTCATTTAACTTTGAAACATCATTTAAGTACATTGATATTTCCCCACAGTTTGGACAGACTGCGATGCTTGGTTTTCCTAAACGTTTTCCGAATACCTTTCGCCCTTTGGTAAAAACAATCCCATACCCTGCTCCTTCTACTTTTAAATCGTTATCCTCTAACATCTCAGTTCCACATCTTACACATTTCCTTATCATATGAATTCCCTCCCATCAATTTTAATTACTATAAAAAGGTTAATTATGTATATAATACTTCTGTCTGCAAACACAATGCATTCACACCATTCTAG
>NZ_CBDLAM010000134.1:0-7198 GCF_965301125.1 Anaerosporobacter sp.
CTGTAATAATTCTTCTACTTCATTTTTCATAATAATACCTTGTCCTTCTACTTCTTGTAAACTATGAGTCTCAAGCACAAATTAATTTAGCACCGTATTTGAAACCCGTAGTATAACTACTCTACTGGAGCAAATCGGTGCTATATTATTATAACTAAAAGTCACATCTCAATTAATTAATACTCTAGGCTTTCCATATACTTCATATATTTAACTACCATAAGAGCAATCTTGAATGTTATAGCATCTTCAAATACTCGCAAATCTAGACCAGTGCTCTTTTGTAATTTATCCAAACGGTAAACCAATGTATTTCTATGAATGTATAACTGTCTTGAAGTCTCCGATACGTTAAGGCTATTTTCAAAGAACTTATTAATTGTAGCTAATGTCTCTTCATCGAAATCATCTGGTGACTTACCATCGAAGATTTCTTTGATAAACATCTTACATAAAGGCATAGGTAATTGATAGATAAGACGGCCAATTCCTAAGTTATTGTAAGCAACTACATTACGTCCACTATAGAAGATCTTTCCTACATCAAGAGCCATTTTGGCTTCTTTATACGATCTAGAAACATCTTTGATTTCATTAACAATCGTACCATAAGCAACATGAACTTTTGTCATGGCTTCGGTATTAAGCATATCAAGAATTACTTTTGCTGTCTTATTCATATCTTCATATGTTTCATTTTGCTTTAACTCTTTAACAAGAATAATATTCTTTTCATCAACAGCAGTTATAAAATCTTTCGTCTTAGTAGAGAATAAACCACGAACCGTTTCAAGAGCATTCATATCTTTTTCATTCTTAGTTTCAATAATGAACACAACACGTCTAACATCGGTATCAATATGGAGCTTTTTAGCACGGTTATAAATATCTACTAACAATAAGTTGTCCAATAGCAGATTCTTAATAAAGTTATCCTTATCATATCTTTCTTTGTATGCTACTAATAGATTTTGGATTTGGAAAGAAGCAATCTTTCCAATCATGTACACATCTTCACTGTCTCCTTTAGCAAGGATGATGTATTCTAACTGATGTTCATCAAATACTTTAAAGAATTGATATCCTTGCACAACTTGACTATCTGCCGGAGAATCTACAAATGCCAAAACAGCACTTTCATAATCTTCTGCATTTGATATAGTCGATGCTAATGCCTTGCCTTCTGTATCCATTACACATATGTCAATACGGGTAATTACTTTTAGGCCCTCAATTGTATTTTGAAGAATTTGGTTCGATATCATATATTCACTCCTCTGTTTCGCAAATTATAAATTTACTTACACTAATATTATCACTATTTTTATTAAATGTAAACTAATTTGCTATTAAGTAACTATAAATTTTAGCAATTTTAATCAAATTAAGATAAAACACATTTTGTTAAGTTGTTAAACTAATATATATTTTTGCTTTATTCTTTTACAATTTCTATTTTCGTTATTAATTA
Source organism: Anaerosporobacter sp. (assembly GCF_965301125.1). Classification (NCBI taxonomy): domain Bacteria; kingdom Bacillati; phylum Bacillota; class Clostridia; order Lachnospirales; family Lachnospiraceae; genus Anaerosporobacter; species Anaerosporobacter sp. The sequence goes on from NZ_CBDLAM010000134.1 coordinate 1,472, forward strand.
ATACCATATATAAAAAAAGAGGCACAATAAATGTGCCTCTTTGTAATATCTGATTAGTGACAGATAACTTGTTCTGTTTCTTTGTCGAATAAGTGGATTTTTGATAAATCTAATGCAACTTTGATTGTATCTCCAGGTCTAGCAGTTGTACGTGGGTTAACACGTGCAGTAACTTCGAATTGATCGATTGTGAAGTATAAGTAAACTTCAGCACCAAGTAATTCGTAAACTTTAACTGTTGCGTCAACAACACTACCTGGATAAGATTCCATAAAGATTTCTTCATCATGGATATCTTCTGGACGAATACCAAGGATAACTGTTTTGTTTTCGTAACCTTTTTCAAGTAAAACTTTAGCTTTAACTTCTGGTAATTTAATAGATAAAGCTCCAAAAGTTAAGTTTACATCTGAACCAGACTTAACAACTTTACTTTCGATGAAGTTCATCTGAGGTGAACCAATGAAACCAGCTACGAATAAGTTGTTTGGTTTGTTGTATAAGGAGATTGGTGAATCAACTTGTTGAACAAGACCATCTTTCATAACTACGATTCTTGTACCAAGTGTCATAGCTTCTGTTTGGTCATGAGTTACATAGATAATTGTAGTTTCAAGTCTTTGATGTAATTTAGAGATCTCAATACGCATTTGAACTCTTAGTTTTGCATCAAGGTTTGATAAAGGTTCATCCATAAGGAATACTTTAGGATCACGTACAATAGCACGTCCCATGGCAACACGTTGTCTTTGACCACCTGATAATGCTTTTGGTTTACGATCTAATAAATGTTCGATATCAAGGATTCTTGCAGCTTCATGTACTAATTTATCAATTTGATCTTTTGGAGTTTTTCTTAATTTAAGACCAAATGCCATGTTGTCATATACTGACATATGTGGGTATAATGCGTAGTTTTGGAATACCATTGCGATATCTCTATCTTTTGGCTCTACGTCATTAACTAATTTATCACCGATCCATAACTCACCTGAAGAGATTTCTTCAAGTCCAGCGATCATACGAAGAGTTGTAGATTTACCACAACCAGATGGTCCTACGAAGATGATAAATTCTTTATCTGCGATTTCAAGGTTGAAATCCTTTACTGCTACAAACCCATTAGGATATGTTTTATTAATATTTTTTAATGATAAACTTGCCATTAAACAGTTCCTCCCTAGAATTTTCTTGTTTTTTATTAACCTAATATTATACCAATTCGATAATCTAATGATACACTATTTATCTAGCAAAAACCATGCTCCATTTTACCAAATAAAAAAATGGCCTTTTGTCTAATTTGTATATCACTTCGTAAAACAACTAGGTTTATTAAGAAATTAACTGAAAAATTCTATTTTTCTTGTCTATATTCTATAAATCCTTCTCCCATAACTTCCCTGGCATCGCTAACGATTATAAAAGCTTTCTTATCAATTGATGAAACAATATCTACAACAGGTGCTATCTCCTTCTTAGAAACTACACAAAACAACATCTGCTTATCATTATTAGAATACATACCACGAGCAGATATTCCCGTAACTCCTCTATCCATCTTATACAGAATCTCTTTGGCTATCTCATCATAATGATCTGATATTATATACGCAACTTTTGCAAACTTTAAACCTTCTAGAATACCATCCATTACTTTGGAATTAATATAAACAGCAATAACGGCATACAGTGCTTTATCCAAACCAAAGACAGCTGCTCCTGTTAAAACAATTACGCCGTCAATCACAATAAGTAACTGCGGTACGGTATAATGCTTAAAGTATTTTTGTACTATCATACCAAACAAATCTGTTCCACCTGTTGTTGCTCTAGTTACAAATACAAGCCCTAGGCCGACGCCTCCAATAAGACCTCCAAATACCGATGCCAACAGATAATCCTGATATTCAATATTAAAACTTGGTACAATGTATAAAGCAACGGTAAAACATACCGTTGCAAATAATGTCTTTCCTACAAATTTCTTTCCTTTTAGTAGTATGGCTCCTAAAAATAATGGGATATTAATTACAAGATTGCTAAACCAGATTGGGATTCCCCCATCTATCAAATTACTCGTAAAATACTTAATAACAATTGCTAAACCAGACACGCCTCCAGTTACCATACCTAGAGGTTCATATACTACATTAACTGAAACTGCTACGAGTAAAGTACCTATTATAATTAATAATACATCCATCCCCTTTGATCTTTTTGTTAATACTTCCATAATTCTCCCCACTATTTTGTATTGTTGTTATAACTCTCTAGTTTCTTCTTAAATATACGTCTTTCATTACTTTGTTTTAAAGGTCTCCACGCTTTCACATGATGATATATTCCTTGTAACCCAAGTTTTTTAATTACGGTAGGAATCTCATTGTATTCCTTTAACATACCATCTTTTATGTCCGCTAAAACTAGACATAATTTTGCATTCAACTTTGTATGGTTTCTATCTATCCATAATTCTTGTTCTGGACTTTCTAATGCAAGCACTAGGATATCTGGTGCTGTTGCATTAATCTCATTAATAACAAGATCTTCATTTTCAGTTATATCACCCATGTACGAATTTTCAATAATAAAACGTTCTTCCGCTTTTCTTTTATAATTTAAGAAACTCTCCACTTGATTAACCATATTAGACACGATGAATACTGTCTTCTTCGAGCAATCCATATTACGCAAACTTAACTGTAACTTATGAAAATCACTAACATAATTCGCATTTTCATATATATGTGGATACACAAGCGCCAGAAGCATCTCTTGTGATGGCAATACATAATCTGCACAAGCAAGGCTGTTTTTAAATTCTTCAGCTTTATTTGCATATTCAAGAGTTTTTGCAGTAATTAGGAATACAATATCAAGACGATCATTAAGCAGAAACTCTTTTAGTTTCTGACTGAACGCTAGTACAGATATAACATCCAGGTCGACTCCCATTACATTAATTTTATTTTTCATTTTAACCTCCATACGTAACTTTTCAGTTACCCAGTTTATAAAGAACTGGTTCACACAAACTAAATTGTGGCTTTAAACGGGTTATTCCTATCTATTCTCTGAAACTCCTAATATAATCTGTATATCAAAACCTACTGGTACAGTTCCTACTTCAATTACTGCATCTTGGAATAATGGTAATAAATCTCTTCCCATACCTTCCTGTGTTACAACAATCTTTGTATTTTGCAATATCTCATCTGTATAATTGCCTATTTCACTAACTGAAAATCCTGCATTCTGAATTATAGTACTATATTTACTTGCTAATCCAGTAATTTTACTTCCATTTAATAATGAAATCCTTAATCCAACTGATGAAACTTCCGCAACGTCTTGCGTTGCATCTTGCGTGATTGTATATGCTTCATTATTAACTAATTGCGAAACTAGATTCTTGGTTAGTTCTAAATCTACATCGTAATAATCTGTTTGATGTATTCCTGGTACTATGTGATAGTAAATATAATCCCTATTCACATTACGATATGTGGAGGCGTATTTTTGTTTTCCTTCCAATGATAGATTGGATTTTGCTACCCCATAAAATCTGGATAAATATTCCTTCATCGAGTAAGACTCTTCCGCTGATAAGGAATCCATTAAGCTTTCCTTCACTACATAAACGGAACCCTCTACTTGTTCACCAGTTTGCAATAATATTGTTCTTGTCTCTTCATCAAATATTGAGTCAGCAGTTTCTTCATTTATTATTGTATAACAACTAAGTTCTGTTCCAATAAGTTCATCTATTATAAGTTTTCCATATGCAAACCTTGTAGATCCATCAAAATACGTATTCAAATTATCCAAAGTAATTATCTGAGGAACCTGCTCATTCTTTGCGTACAATTTTTTATACAAATCTGTAGACAAAGCAAATTTCGTAGTATTTGGTATTGTAACATAATCCAGGTTATTCGTATATGAGTTCACAATTTCTAGTATAAATCCTTGTATATTCTCTTCGTCATCTGTTATATATATTAGATTCTTACAAATATTGTCTGCTGTACCATCATTGGCAATTAAGCTACCTTGACTACTAGATTGTACTCTATCTTTATATGTTAATTTATAAATTCCTATAGTTAGTTTGTATGTTGCAAAACCAACAATAAACATTAGTAACATCATGCAACCAGTTCGTACAAATCCTCTTATAAATGCATGATAATGTTTATTTCGCTTCATAGTATTCTTATTCCCTAGCACACTAAATAGTACACTATTCCCATAGATTATAGAAATAATGGCTATAGCGATTCCTTTCATCTAATATTTATAATTTCATATCCTTCATTAATAGAAGGTTTTACCTTTTTGTACACCAAGTAGTATAGCAGATACAGAAAAAAGTATCAACTATGGAATTTCCTTCATGTCCTTGCTTTTTTAGGAAGTAGTTATTACAATGAACCTATGTGTATACCTTATATCAAAGGAGCTAATAGAAAGGAGATTCCTATGATCTCAAAATCTGTCATTGTTACTGGCGCCTCTCGTGGCATTGGTAAGGCGATTGCTATAGAATTTGCCAAAGCTGGATACAATGTTGCAATTAATTGTAACTCTAGCGTTGCTTTACTAGATGAAGTAAAACTAGAAATTGAATCCCTTGGCGTTCGTTGTATCACTTATGTTGGTAATATTGGCAAAGAAGAACATGCTATGAAGCTATGTTCAGGTGCCATTGAAGCGTTTGGTCATATTGATATTCTTATTAATAATGCTGGAATATCACATATTGGACTCTTAAGTGATCTCACCCTTGCCGAGTGGAATAACATTGTTACAACTAATCTAACTTCTGTATTCCTATGTTCTAGATCTGTAATTCCTAGTATGGTTCACCAAAAATCTGGTCGTATTATTAACATATCTTCTGTATGGGGAATTGCAGGTGCTTCTTGCGAGGTTGCTTATTCTGCAACCAAAGGGGGTATTAATTCTTTCACTAAGGCATTAGCCAAAGAACTTGCTCCAAGTAATATACAAGTAAACGCTATCGCTTGTGGTGCCATTGATACACAGATGAATCAATTCCTTCCTAAAGAAGATAGAGAAGAATTAGAGGCGGAAATTCCTAGTGGGCGTTTTGGAAAGGTAGAAGATGTAGCAGAGTTTGTATATTCTATTGCTACTAGTAATACCTATCTTACAGGTCAGATTATTCCTTTCGATGGGGCTTGGTTATAAAAATAAAATAAGAAACATCATATAGTTGAATGCCATTTTGTATGACAACATAATGGCATTCAATTTAGAAAAGTTGTTTCTAAATAAACTAACTTTACGGTATAAGTCGATTCCTATCTCTTGGAAATAATGTTGCCAATCGTACATTGTCTTGGCCTAATAACTTACTTGTAAAACGTTCAAGTCCCATACCCAAACCTCCATGTGGTGGCATACCATACTTATGCATCATTAGATAACTCTCAAATAAATCTACTGTCATACCACGCTCTTCCATCTTTGATACTTGATCTTCATAGTCATGAATTCGTTGTCCACCAGTAGTAACTTCAAGCCCGCGAAATAATAAATCGAAGCTTAAGGTAACTTCTTTGTCCTCTGGATCTTCCATGGCATAGAAAGGACGTTTCTTAGCGGGATAATGTGTTACGAAGATAAATTCACTTCCTGTCTTCTTCTTAATTACTTCATATAATAATTTTTCTTCTTCTGGTTCAAAATCTTCATAAT